>NZ_JBHYWP010000091.1:0-15320 GCF_042751845.1 Streptomyces sp. NPDC059398
CGCCGCGCCGCCCCTCCGCCCTCCCGCCCTCGCGCGGGCGGCGCCGGGCCGCGCCTCGCCGTTCATCGGGGGGCGCGGGCCCGGCCCCCCCCCCTTCTCCTGCACGGCTACCACTGGCCGCTCGACGTGCTGGGCGCCTGGCTGCTGTGCGGGGCGCTGCTGCTGGTCACTGCCAGCTGTATGCGTCGAAGCTCTTCGCGAACTCCTGATTGCTGAACAGGTCCCAGTTGACGGACCAGGCCATCAGTCCGCGCAGGCCCGGCCAGCTGCCGTGCGGGGTGTAGGAGCCGCAGTCGGTCTTCCTCGTCAGGCAGTTGAGCGCCTGGTCCACATCGGCGGCCGAGGTGAAGCCGTTGCCCGCGTTGACCGAGGCCGGCAGGCCGATGGCGACCTGGTCGGGGCGGAGCGGGGCGAACATCTTCGTGGTGTCGCCCGCGACCGGGAAGCCGGTGAGCAGCATGTCGGTCATGGCGATGTGGAAGTCGGCGCTGCCCATGGTGTGGTACTGGTCGTCGAGTCCCATGATCGGGCCCGAGTTGTAGTCCTGGACGTGCAGCAGCGTCAGATCGTCGCGCAGCGCGTTGATCACCGGCAGATAGGCGCCCGCGCGGGGGTCCTGGCCGCCGAACGGGCCGGATCCGTAGTACTGGTAGCCGAGCTGCACGAAGAAGGTCTCGGGCGCCATGGTCAGGACGAACTTGTCGCCGTACTTGGCCTTGAGCGTCTTCAGCGCCGAGATCAGATTGACGACGACCGGGGTGGTGGGGTTCCGGAAGTCCGTGTCACCGGTGTCCAGCGAGAGCGAGTGGCCCTCGAAGTCGATGTCCAGGCCGTCGAGCCCGTACTCGTCGATGATCTTCGAGACGGAGGCGACGAAGGTGTCACGGGCGGCCGTGGTGGTGAGCTGCACCTGGCCGTTCTGGCCGCCGATGGAGATCAGCACCTTCTTGCCTGCCGCCTGCTTGGCCTTGATCTCGGCCTTGAACGCGTCGGCCGACTCGACACCCGGGCACTCGGACACGGGGCAGAGGTTGAAGCGGATGTCGCCGGACGTGGGGGATGTCGGCTCACCGAAGGCCAGGTCGATCACGTCCCAGGAGTCGGGGACGTCGGCCAGCTTGGTGTAGCCGGAGCCGTTGGCGAAGCTGGAGTGCAGATAGCCCACCAGGGCGTGCGCGGGCAGGGCCGCGCCCGCCGCCGGAGCGGCGGCCTGGGAGGTCTGCGCGGTGCCGGCGAGTGCGCTCATCGCGAGCGCGGCCGTGGCGAGCATGGCCAGAAGTCTTGGGCGTTTCACAACTGCCTCCGGACATGGGGGGATTGGAGGGTGGAGCGCGGCCCAACATGGTCCAGACCAATAAGACTGTCAAGGCTTCACACATCGCCCCACCCCTCCCCGGCGGTGGTTCAGACCAGTCCGTCACCAATGTCGCCCGCCCGCAGCGCCGCGGCCTCGTGCAGCGCCAGTTCGAGGACTGCCGGATCGGTGAGCGTCCCCTCGGCGTCGGGCGGAACGAGCCAGCGCACCCCGCCGGCCCCCCGGCCCGGACCCGGCACCACGATCCAGGTACCGCGGCCGGCGCCCCGTACGCCCGTGCCGATCCAGCGTCCGGCCGTCCCCGGCGGTACGAAGAAGCCCATCCTGGCCTCACCGAAGTCCGCGAGGACCGGCCCCGGCCGGTCGATGAGCCGGCACAGCACGTCCAGGGCCGGATAGCCCAGCTCCCCCGGGACGATGAGCACGTCCCAGCGCACTCCGGCGGGCAGGAGCGCCACCCCGTGGGGATCGCGCTCCCACGCCCGCCTGCACGCGCCGGGATCCGGCGAAACCGAAGCGAGCCACTCCACTGCGTTCCTTGCCCCCGAGCCTGCCATCGCCCGGCCTCCATTCGTGTACGCGGAAATCCTGCGTGCACGGGGAGAGAGCGGGGGCGGGGCACTTCATGACGCGGGTTCGGGCATCCGGCAGGAGTGAGCTGGGTCACAGTCCGGCCGCACCGGGCAAGTCGCGGCCGGTCCGGTGCGGCCAGGCAGGGGCGGCCGGTCCGGTGCGGTCCCGGATCAGGAGTCGAAGCCGAGCCCCAGCCGGTCCATCGACCTCAGCCAGAGATTCCGCCGGCCGCCGTTCTCGTCGGCCCGCGCGAGCGACCACTTGGTCAGCCCGATACCGGCCCAGGCGAAGGGTTCCGGCGGGAACGGCAGCGGCTTGCTCCGCACCATCTCCAGACGGGTGCGCTCCGTCTCGGCGCCCGAGAGCAGATCGAGCATCACATCGCCGCCGAAGCGGGTGGCGCCGACGCCGAGACCGGTGAAGCCGGCCGCATAGGCGACCCGGCCGCCGTGCGCCGTACCGAAGAAGGCCGAGAACCGCGAGCAGGTGTCGATCGCACCGCCCCACGCGTGGCTGAAGCGGACCCCCTCCAGCTGCGGGAAGCAGGTGAAGAAGTGCTCGGCGAGGGTCAGATAGGTGGCGGGGCGCTGGTCCAGTCCGGCGCTGAGCCTGCCGCCGTACGGATAGATCGCGTCGTAGCCGCCCCACAGGATGCGGTGGTCGGCGGTGAGCCGGAAGTAGTGGAACTGGTTGGCGCTGTCCCCGAGTCCCTGCCGGCCCCGCCAGCCGACCGACGCCAGCTGCTCATCGGTGAGCGGCTCCGTCATCAGCGCGTAGTCGTAGACCGGCACGGTGTACGACCGCACCCGCCTGACCAGCGAGGGGAAGATATTGGTGCCCAGCGCCACCTGACGGGCGAAGACCCTGCCGTACGGGGTGCGGACGGCCATGCCCGGCCCCGAGCGCGCCAGGTCCAGGGCGCGGGTGCGCTCGTACATCCGCACCCCGAGTCCCAGGCAGGCCCGCTTGAGCCCCCAGGCCAGCTTGGCCGGGTGCAGCATCGCGACGCCCCGCCGGTCCCAGAGCCCGGCGAGGAAGGTCGGTGAGTCCACCTCGGCGCGCAGGGCGTCCTGGTCGAGGAAGTCCAGCCCCTCGAAGCCGAGTTCGGTGGTCTCCCGGTGCCAGTCGCGCAGTTCGTCGGCCTGGTGGGGCCGGGTGGCGACGTCGATCTCACCGGTCCGTTCGAAGTCGCAGTCGATCCCGTACCGGGCGACGGCCTCCTCGATGGCGTCGAGGTTGCGCGCGCCCAGCCGCTCCAGCTGCCTGATCTCGTCCGGCCAGCGTTCGAGTCCGTTGGCCAGTCCATGGGTCAGGGACGCGGCGCAGAACCCGCCGTTGCGGCCGGAGGCGGCCCAGCCCACCTCATGGCCCTCGACGAGGACGACATCGAGGCCGGGGTCGCGCTCCTTGGCGAGCAGCGCGGTCCACAGTCCGCTGTAGCCGCCGCCGACGACGAGCAGGTCACAGCTGACGTCCCCGGTGAGGGCGGGCAGGACAGCCGGCTTGCCGGGATCCTCCAGCCAGAACGACACCGGCTCGGCGTCGGCGAGCGATGCGGCGAGTGATGCGGCACGGGCACGGGTCATGGCAGCTGGGGCCATGGGTTCCACTCCTTCGGGTCCTGCTCGGTGCGAGGTCCTGCTCAGTACGTACGTCCGGCTCAGTACGTACGTCCTGCTCAGCGCGGTGCGCTGTTCTTCCGGCGGCTGCTGATGAGCTGGCCGCCGAGTACCACCAGCACCGCGATGACGAACATCGCCGTGCCGATGACGTTGATCTGTACAGGGGTACCGCGCTGCGCCGATCCCCAGACGTACATGGGGAAGGTCACGGTCGACCCCGCGTTGAAGTTGGTGATGATGAAGTCGTCGAAGGAGAGCGCGAAGGCGAGCAGGGCGCCCGCCGCGATCCCGGGTGAGGCGATCGGCAGGGTGACCCGCAGGAAGGTCTGCACCGGGCTCGCGTAGAGATCGCGCGCGGCTTCCTCAAGGCGGGGGTCCATGGACATCACCCGGGCCTTGACGGCGGTGACGACGAAGCTCAGGCAGAACATGATGTGCGCGATCAGGATGGTCCAGAAGCCCAGCTGGGCACCCATGTTGAGGAACAGGGTGAGCAGTGATGCGGCCATCACGACCTCGGGCATCGCCATCGGCAGGAAGATCAGCGAGTTGATCGCGCCGCGCGCCCGGAACCGGTAGCGCACCAGCGCGAAGGCGATCATCGTGCCGAGCACGGTGGAGCCGATGGTCGCCCAGACGGCGATCTCCAGCGAGAGGTTGAGCGAGCCGCACATGTCGGCGACCCCGCAGGGGTCCTTCCAGGCGTCCAGCGAGAACCGCTGCCAGGTGATGTTGAAACGCCCGTTGGGCTTGTTGAAGGAGAAGACCATCACGACGACGTTGGGCAGGATCAGATAGGCGAGCGTGAGCAGGCCCGCGATGGTCACGAGGTGGCGGCGGAGCCGGCGCGTCGGGTTCCTCAGCATCAGACCAGGTCCTCCGTGCCGGCTCGGCGGATGTAGACGGTGACCATGATCAGCACGATCGCCATGAGGATGAAGGAGAGCGCGGCCGCCGTCGGATAGTCGAGCACCCGCAGGAACTGCGACTGGATGACGCTGCCGACCATCTTGGTGTCGGTCGAGCCGAGCAGTTCGGAGTTGACGTAGTCACCGGCCGCCGGGATGAAGGTGAGCAGGGTGCCGGAGACGACCCCCGGCATGGAGAGCGGGAAGGTGACCTTGCGGAAGGTGGTGGCCGGGGTGGCGTAGAGGTCGCCCGCCGCTTCGTGCAGCCGTCCGTCGATCCGCTCCAGCGAGGTGTAGAGCGGCAGGATCATGAACGGCAGGAAGTTGTAGGTGAGTCCGCAGACCACGGCCATCGGGGTGGCCAGCACCCGGCTGCCGTCGGTCCAGCCGAGCCAGCTGGTCACGTCCAGGATGTGCAGGGTGTTCAGGGCCCCCACGACCGGGCCGCCGTCGGCGAGGATCGTCTTCCAGGCGAGGGTACGGATCAGGAAGCTGGTGAAGAACGGCGCGATGACCAGGATCAGCACCAGATTGCGCCAGCGGCCCGCCTTGAAGGCGATGAGGTACGAGAGCGGATAGCCGAGCAGCAGACACAGGACCGTCGCCGTGCCCGCGTACAGCAGGGAGCGGATGAACTGCGGGTAGTACTCGTGCAGCGCGTCCCAGTACGTCTGGAAGTGCCAGGTGACCTGGAAGCCGTCCTCCAGCGAACCGGTCTGCACGGAGGTCGAGGCCTGGTAGATCATCGGCAGGGCGAAGAAGACCAGCAGCCAGATGATGCCGGGGAGCAGCAGCCAGTACGGTACGAGCCGCTTGCGGACCGGGGGCCTGCGTACGGCGCCCGCCTCTGCCGCCGGGGTCTCGGCGGGCGGGGCCTCGGTGACGCTCACGCGGCCTCCTCGGTCCCGGTCGGCTTACCCGCGTCGACCGCCTGGTCCGCGCCGAGTCCGAACGAGTGCGCGGGGTTCCAGTGCAGGACGACGTCCGCGCCCGGGGAGAGCCGTGCGTCGCGCTCGATGTTCTGTACGTAGACCTCCAGGCCGGCGCAGACGGGGCTGTCGATGACGTACTGCGTGGAGACCCCGATGAAGCTGGAGTCGGCTATGCGGCCGGTGACGCGGTTGCGCCCCTCGGCTATCTCCGCGGCGTCGTCCGCGTGCACCAGGGCGATCTTCTCGGGGCGTACGCCGACGAGCAGCCTGCCACCGCTGCGGGTGGCGGCCGTACACCGGTCGGCGGGCAGCCGGAGCTTGGCCCCGGAGGCCAGGACGGTGATGTCGGAGCCGGCTTCGACGACCTCGGCCCCGATGAGGTTGGAGGTGCCGAGGAAGTTCGCGACGAAGGTGGTGTGCGGGTTCTCGTAGAGCTCGGCGGGGGCGCCCAGCTGCTCGACCCGGCCGCCGTTCATGACCGCGACGGTGTCGGCCATAGTCATGGCCTCCTCCTGGTCGTGGGTGACATGGACGAAGGTGATGCCGACCTCGGTCTGGATGCGCTTGAGCTCCAGCTGCATCTGACGGCGCAGCTTGAGGTCGAGGGCGCCGAGCGGCTCGTCGAGCAGCAGCACCTGGGGGTGGTTGATGAGCGCCCTGGCGACGGCGACGCGCTGCTGCTGGCCGCCGGAGAGCTGGTGCGGTCTGCGGTGCGCGAAGTCGCCGAGCTGGACGAGGTCGAGCATGTCGCCGACCTGCTTCTTGACGGACTTGATGCCGCGCCTGCGCAGCCCGAAGGCGATGTTCTCGGTCACGTCGAGGTGCGGGAAGAGCGCGTACGACTGGAAGACCGTGTTGACGGGGCGTTTGTACGGGGGCAGGTCGGTGACGTCCCGGTCACCGAGCCGTACGGTGCCGGTCGTGGGGTCCTCCAGGCCGGCGATCATCCGCAGGGTGGTGGTCTTGCCGCAGCCGGACGCGCCGAGGAGCGCGAAGAAGGAGCCCTGCGGGACGGTCAGGTCCAGCGGGTGCACCGCGGTGAAGGACCCGTAGGTCTTGCTGATCCCGGCGAGACGGACGTCGCCGCCTTCATTCGTCTGTGTCATGGATACGGTCCCGGGGGGTTCGTGGGAACAGAGGGAGTGCGGAAGGGGGTCGGGCTGAGGGGGAACGCTGGGAACGGGCGCGGGACGGTCGCGGGGCCGGGTCAGGACCCGATGAGCCGGGCGAACTTCTCCTCGTACGCCGTCTCCTCCTTGCTGGTGAGCGAGCGGAAGGCGTGCGACCGTGCGGCCATCTCCTTGTCGGGGAGGATCAGCGGGCTGGCCGCGAGCTTGGGGTCGATCTTCGCGAGCTCCGGGCGGATGCCGTCCACCGGGGAGAGGTAGTTGGTGTACGCGGTGAGCTTCGCGGCGACGGCCGGCTCGTAGTAGTAGTCCATCAGGCGCTCGGCGTTGGAGGGGTGCCGGGCCTTCGCCGGGATCATCATGTTGTCGCTGGACGTCATGTAACCGGCCGCGGGGATGACGTACTTGACGTGCGGGTTGTCGTTCTGGAGCTGGGTGATGTCACCGCCCCAGGCGACACAGGCGGCGATGTCGCCCTTGTCCAGGTCACTGATGTAGTCGTTGCCGGTGAAGCGGCGTATCTGCTTGCTGTCGACGCCCTTCTGGAGGCGGCCGATCGCGGCGTCGTAGTCGGCGTCGGTGACCTTCGCCGGGTCCTTGCCCATGTCGAGCAGCGTCATCCCGACCGAGTCGCGCATCTCCGAGAGGAAGCCCACCCGCCCCTTGAGCCGCGGGTCGTCGAGCAGTTGCGTGACGGAGTCGACCTTGCGGCCGCCGGTCGCCTTCGTGTTGTAGGCGATGACGGTGGGGACGCCGGCCCAGGGGTACGAGTAGGCGCGGCCCGGGTCCCAGTCGGGGGAACGGAACTGTGCGGAGAGGTTCGCGTACGCGTGCGGGAGCAGCGACGAGTCCAGCCGTTCCACCCAGCCGAACCGGATCAGCCGGGCGGCCAGCCAGTCGGTGAGGATGATGATGTCCCGTCCGGTGTCCTGGCCGGCCGCGAGCTGCGGCTTGATCTTGCCGAAGAACTCGACGTTGTCGTTGATGTCCTCGGTGTACTTGACCTTGATCCCGGTGCGCCTGGTGAACGCCTCCAGGGTGGGCCGGTGCTTCCCGTCGTCGGTGACATCCACGTACTCGGTCCAGTTGGAGAAGTCGATCACCTTCTCGGCTGCCGAGTGGTCGGTGGAGGCCGGGGCCGCGCCGTCGCGCTTGGCCGCGGGGATGCCGCAGCCGGTGAGAGCGGCCAGGCCGCCGAGTGCGAGGGCGCCGCCTCCGGTGGCGCGCAGCAGCGACCTGCGGGCGACGGGTCCGCCGCGCGCGGCGAGGGTGCGGCGCGCGGCGGCCAGCTGGGCCGGGGAGAGACGGTCGGGCTCGAAGTGCTCCATGGGCTCGGTGCCCTTTCTTTATCGGTCCCCGAAGATCGTGCGGTGCCAGTCCTTGCGGGCCACCGCTGTGTTGTCGTACATGACGTGCTTGACCTGTGTGTACTCCTCGAACGAGTACACGGACATGTCCTTGCCGAAGCCGCTTGCCTTGTAACCGCCGTGCGGCATCTCGCTGATGATCGGGATGTGGTCGTTGACCCACACACAGCCGGCCTGGATCTCGCGGGTCGCCCGGCCGGCCCGGAAGACGTCCCGGGTCCAGGCGGAGGAGGCGAGTCCGTAGGGGGTGTCGTTGGCCAGGGCGATGCCTTCGTCGTCGGAGTCGAAGGGCAGCACGACCAGGACCGGGCCGAAGATCTCGGCCTGGGCGATCTCGCTGTCCTGGGCGGCGTCGGCGATCAGGGTCGGGAGGTAGTAGGCGCCGTCGTTCGCGGGCGCCGCACCACCGGTGACCACCCGGGCGGTGTCCCTGGCGCGGTCCACGAAGGCCGCGACCCGGTCGCGCTGGGCGTGGCTGATCAGCGGGCCCAGGTCGGTCGACTCGTCGAAGGGGTCGCCGAGCCGGACGGTGCCCATCAGGTCGGCGACGCCCTGCACGAAGGCGTCGTACAGCGGGCGCTGGACATAGGCACGGGTGGCGGCCGTGCAGTCCTGGCCGGTGTTGATGAGCGAGCCCGCGACGGCGCCCTGCACGGCGGCTTCGAGGTCGGCGTCGTCGAAGACGAGGAAGGGGGCCTTGCCGCCGAGTTCGAGGTGGATCCGCTTGACGGTCGCGGTGGCGACCTCGGCGACGCGCTTGCCGACCGGCGTCGATCCGGTGAAGGAGGTCATGACCACGTCCGGGTGGCCGACCAGATGCTCGCCCGCCACCGCGCCGAGGCCGTTGACGATGTTGACGACCCCGTCGGGGATGCCCGCATCGGTCGCGGCCTGCGCGAACATCAGGGAGGTCAGCGGGGTGATCTCGGCGGGCTTCAGCACGATGGTGTTGCCCGCGGCGATGGCAGGCAGGACCTTCCAGGCGGCCATCTGGAGCGGGTAGTTCCAGGGGGCGATGGAGCCGACCACGCCGATCGGCTCACGGCGTACGTAGGAGGTGTGGTCCCCGCTGTACTCACCGGCCGACTGGCCCTGGAGGTGGCGGGCGGCGCCCGCGAAGAAGGAGGCGTTGTCGACGGTGCCCGGTACGTCGAACTCACGGCTCAGCCTGACCGGCTTGCCACACTGGAGGGACTCCGCGTACGCGAACTCACCGGCGCGCTCGGCGAGCACGGCGGCGAAGCGGTGGAGTGCGTCGGAGCGCTCGGCGGGGGTGGCCCCGGCCCAGCCGGGGAAGGCCGCGCGGGCCGCCGCGACCGCGGCGTCGACATCGGCGGTGCCCGCGAGGGCGTAGCTGAAGACCACCTCACCGGTGGCGGGGTTCACGACGTCCTGGGTCCGCCCTGACGTACCGGGGCGCAGCTGCCCGCCGATGTACTGTGCGCCGCCCGCGAAACGGTCCCGCACCTGGAAGCTGTTGACCATCGTGCTCTCTCCGTAGCTCAAGCTCGAATTGAGTGCCGATCCTGGCAGAGCCATAGTTCATCAACAAGTGATTCCGTTGTTTCCTTTTGGTTACGCAACGGAATCGGTCGACCATGTGTCGCGTGGGCCGGGAAATCCACGACGGAGTGTCAGTGGCGGCTGCCAGACTCCCGTGCATGGAGCGAATCAACGCGCTGGCCAGGCGGGCCGGTCAGGGGGAGCGGATCAAGTTCCTGCACTTCTGGGGGCACAGCCCGCGGCGGGACGGCAGCATCGGACCGAGCTGTCTGAGCCAGTGGTGGCCGTCACCGTTCGTGGTCGACGGCGTGCGGTACGCCACGGCCGAGCACTGGATGATGGCCGCCAAGGCGCGGCTCTTCGGGGACGCGGAGGCGGAGCGGGCCGCGCTCTCGGCGGCGAATCCGGCGCTCGCCAAGAAGGCGGGGCGGCTCGTGCGCGGTTTCGACGACGCGATATGGGAGCGCGAGCGGTACGGGATCGTGGTCGCGGGCAGCGTGCACAAGTTCGCGGCGGATCCGGCGCTGCGCCGCTATCTGCTGGCTACCGGGGAGCGGGTGCTGGTGGAGGCCAGCCCGATGGACCGGGTATGGGGGATCGGGCTCGCGGCGGACGACGAGCGCGCCGGGCAGCCGGAGCGCTGGCGCGGGCTCAATCTTCTGGGCTTCGCGCTGATGGACGCGAGGGAGCGGCTGCGTACGGCCGTTGCGGCGGGCTGAGAACGGGGCGCGGCTGCCCGGTCCCGGTCCCTCCCTGCCCCGCCCTGCCCCGGGCGCGTACGGCCGCCCGGGGCAGAAGGCTGCCGACCGCGTCTCAGTGACCGGCGCCGACGATCAGTGAGCTGGGGTAGGTGTCGCCGTCATCGGTGCCGTAATCGGGGGTGGAGTGGTGGGTGTGTGCGAGGCCCCAGATCATCAGGCTGAGAAAGATGAGGCTGAACACGATGCCGATGGGCCCGAGGATGATCCCGGCGAGCGCCATCCCGCCGTTGTTGGCCTGGCCCCGGTTGGCCCGCTTGCGGCCGAGGATGCCGAAGATCAGGGCGAGCGTCCCCAGGATGACGCCCAGACCCCAGGCGCAGAAGATGACGACGCTGAGGATGCCGAGCACCAGCGCCGCCACCCCGAAGCCGTTGGCGGGCGCCGGCTGCAGGGTGTTCCAGCCGCCCTGCCCTCCGCCGTAACCCGGGTAGCCGTAGGCGGCGTTCCCCTGCGGGCCGGGGGCCGCACCGGGATAGGACGGGTAGCCGTATGTACCGGGGGCACCCGGCCCGGAGCCCTGCGGCCCCGGGCCGTTCGGTCCGATGGGCGGCGGCGGTACGGCTCCCGGGGGCGGATACCCGGGAGGCGCGAAGCCCGGAGGCACGGACCCGTGAGGGCCTGCACCCGGCCCCGGCACCCCGGAGCTGTGCTGGGCAGCGTTGTGCTGAGCGGCATTGTGCTGACCGACACTGTGCTGCCCGGCGCCGTCCTGCGCGGGGCCCTGCTGCCCCGGGATGTGCGGGCCGGGTGTCTGCTGCCCCGGATCCGCCGGTACGGGACCGGGCTGCCCGGTGCCCGCGGCCGGGACCGCCGTGACCGTCTGCTGGTCGTGCACCGCCCCGGGCGTCCGCGGCCGGTCCGCCTGCCCGCCCGGCTGCTTGTCCAGCGGCACCTTCCGACCGGGCGGCGCCCAGGGGTCGCTCGGCGGCTCGGGGTCCCCCGAAGGGTGTGGTGCGTTGTCTGACATTGGGCCTCCCCCATCCTCGGCTCGTCATGCTAATGCCGAGGCACCGGTGTCACCGCAGCCAGCGTCCGCCCCGCCACCGGCGCCTGTGTGCCCGGCCCCGGTCCCGGCCTACGATGTTCCCCGACCAGCAGAGCTCGCCGTACCCCGGAGGACCCCGATGACCGATCTGCACCCGTTCATTGCAGGGCTCCCCAAGGCCGAGCTCCATGTGCACCATGTCGGGTCGGCGTCACCCCGTATCGTCGCCGAACTCGCCGCGCACCACCCGGACTCGATGGTCCCGACGGACCCCGAAGCACTCGCCGACTACTTCACCTTCACGGACTTCGGACACTTCATCCAGGTCTATCTCTCCGTGGTGGACCTCATCCGCACCCCCGAGGACGTACGGCTGCTGACGTTCGAGGTCGCGCGCGACATGGCACGCCAGAACATCCGGTACGCGGAACTCACCATCACCCCCTTCTCCTCCACCCGCCGCGGCATTCCCGAACAGGGCTTCATGGAGGCGATCGAGGACGCCCGCAAGGCGGCCGAGGCCGAGCTGGGCACCGTGCTGCGCTGGTGCTTCGACATCCCCGGCGAGGCCGGACTGGAGTCGGCGGCCGAGACGACCCGGCTCGCCCTGGACCTGCGCCCCGAGGGTCTTGTCTCCTTCGGGCTCGGCGGCCCCGAGATCGGCGTGGCCCGCCCGCAGTTCAAGCCCTACTTCGACCGGGCCCGCGCGGCCGGGCTGCACTCGGTGCCGCACGCCGGTGAGACGACAGGACCCGAGACCGTCTGGGACGCGCTGCACCACCTGGGCGCCGAGCGCATCGGCCATGGCACCACCTCGGTCCAGGACCCGAAGCTCCTGGCCCACCTGGCAGAACAGCGCATCCCCCTGGAGGTCTGCCCGACCTCCAACATCGCGACCCGGGCCGTCCGCACCCTCGACGAACACCCGCTCAGGGAGATGGTGGAGGCGGGGGTGCCGGTGACCATCAACAGCGACGACCCGCCGATGTTCGGCACCGACCTCAACAACGAGTACCTGGTCGCGGCCCGCCTGCTCGGGCTGGACGAGCGCGGCGTCGCAGAACTCGCGAAGAACGCCGTGGACGCGTCGTTCCTCGACGCACCGGGCAAGGCGAAGCTGGCCGCGGAGATCGACACCTACACCGCGGAGTGGACCGCCAGGTAGCCGCACCCTCCGGCGGTCGGCAAGGATGGGGCCCATGCGTACCGTCACTGCCGTGGGCCATCGCGGCGACCCCTATCTGTTCCGCGAGAACACCCTGCCCTCCGTCCGCTCCGCACTGGAACGGGGCGCCGACGCGGTGGAGATCGACGTCAGGCTGACCCGGGACGGCGTGCCCGTACTACTGCACGACGCGACCCTGGAGCGGCTGTGGGGCCACGACCGGCCGCTCGGGCTGATCACGGCGGACGAGCTGCGCGGACTGACGAACGGCGGGGTCCCGACGCTCAGGGAAGCGCTCGCGGCCACCGGCGGCCACCGCGTCATGATCGATCTCCCGGGCGCCACCACGGAGGCGGTGCGCACGGTCGTCGGCGTGGTCCACGAGTGCGGCGCGGGCGACCGTACGTACTACTGCGCGGGGCCCACCACCATGCTGGCCGTGCGCGAGACCGACCCGGCCGCCGAGATCGCCATGACCTGGACGACGCTCGCACCCCCGCGGCCCGCCCTGCTCGACACGGTGAAGCCGCGCTGGCTCAACTACCGCTTCGGGCTGCTGAGTCAGGAGCTCTGCGACCGCGTCCACCGGGACGGGCTGCTGGTCTCGGCCTGGACCCCCGACACCAGGCGGTCGATGCGCCGGCTGATCGGCATCGGCGCCGACTCGATCACCACCAACCGCGTCGACGCCCTGCGCACACTCCGCCGCCGGACGCGCCCCGGACGCTGATCCGATACGGGGACCGGCGGGAGCCCAAGGGCGTGGCGGTCCGGCTGCGAAAATCCGCCGTTTACCTTCCGGGGCACGGGGTAGCCGCAGCCCGAACCACCTTGTCCGGGCGCGGACGCCCTCCGGGCAGCCGCGCGGATCGCACGGCAGCATGTCGAGACCGGCTGCCAGGACGCATATCCGCCCGACTGGGGCGCTGCCATGGCCATGTGCCGCGCGCCCGTACGTCGCACCACCAAGGGGCCCGGCGGTGCTATGTCTCTTTCGCCAGGCCTCAGGCCAACGCGAAAGGCACACGTGACCAGGCTGACAACAGAACACCGATGCAGGTACGGCGTCACCGGGAGGGCCGGGCGAACCGCAGCTGAGTCCGGCGCCGCCGGAACGGACCGTCAGGGCCTGCGGAAGGCGGAGAGCCGTGATTAGACTCCCCATAGGCGCCGGCGTCAACAGCGCCGTCAACTTCCTGGAAGACCGGCTGCCCTGGCTCTTCGACTTCCTGCACTCCGTCGGCCAAGGCATGTACAACGGCGTGTACTTCGTCCTCTCCGGCCCCGACGCGCTGATGATGGCGGCGATCCTCGCCCTGATCGCCTGGTGGTTGCGGGGCACGGTGGCGGCCGTCCTCACGTTCGCGGCTTTCTTCCTGGTCGACTCGATCGAGTTGTGGGAACAGGCGATGCAGACGCTGTCGCTTCTCGTCGTGGCAGTCACGATCACCATGGTGATAGCCGTCCCGCTCGGCGTCTGGGCGGCCCGTAACAAGTCGGTGAGCGCGGCCCTCCGCCCGGTTCTCGACTTCATGCAGACGATGCCGGCCTTTGTCTACCTGGTTCCCGGCATCACCTTCTTCGGGGTGGGCGTGGTGCCCGGCATCGTCGCCACGGTCATCTTCGCGATGCCGCCGGGCGTACGGATGACCGAACTCGGTATCCGGCAGGTGGACGAGGAACTGGTGGAGGCCGCGTCGGCGTTCGGAGCCACCCCGCGCTCCATTCTGCTGCGCGTACAGCTGCCACTGGCCCTGCCGACCATCATGGCCGGCATCAACCAGATCATCATGCTCGCCCTGTCCATGGTGGTCATCGCGGGCATGGTCGGCGCCGACGGTCTGGGCACCGTCGTCTTCCAGGCCATCAGCTCGGTGGACATCGGCCTCGGCTTCGAGGCCGGCCTCGCGGTGGTCATCCTCGCCATGTATCTCGACCGCATGACCGGTGCGCTCAACCAGCGCGTCTCGCCTCTCGGCCGCCGTGCGCTGGCGAAGGCTGCCGCTGTCAGGTCGGGCCATGCCCTGCGGTGGAGGCCCAGCACGACATTCGCGGGCATCGGTGTGCTGGTCCTCGCGCTCGTCGCCGGCGGGCTGCAGTTCTCCGGCTCGGACGACGGCCACCCAGGGGTGAAGGAGAAGGACCTGGGGAAGGACGCCGGCGCGGCTCCCGACATCGGCTTCTTCCCGTGGGACGAGGACGTGGCCATGACGTACCTGTGGAAGAACATCCTGGAGCGGCGCGGCTACAAGCCCAGCATTCACCAGTACGACGTCGGGTCGATGTTCACCGCGATGGCCGGCGGCCAGGTCGACGTGGAGTTCGATGCCTGGCTGCCGAACGCTCAGAAGCAGTACTGGGACAAATACAAGGACAACCTGGTCGACATCGGCCCGTGGTACGACAAGACCACGTTGGAAGTGACGGTGCCCAGCTACGTCAAGGGCATCCACACGATGGCAGACCTCAAGGGAAGGTCGAAGGAGTTCGGCGGCAGGATCATCGGCATCGAGCCCGGGACCGGCCAGATGAACATGCTCAAGAACAAGGTGCTTCCCGGATACGGGCTCGACAAGGAGTACAAGGTCACCGACGGCAGCTCCCCCAGCATGATCCTGGAACTCCAGAGGGCGTTGAAGAAGCACGAGCCGGTCGCGGTCGTCCTGTGGTCACCCCACTGGGCCTACAGCAAGTACAAGTTGACCAAGCTCAAGGACCCGAAGAAGCTGTGGGGCGATGTCAACCAGATCCGCTCGCTCGGCCACAAGTCCTTCCCGAAGAAGTTCCCCGAGTTCTACGGCTGGCTCAAGCACATGCATATGTCGGACGCGCAACTCGCGGACCTGGAGGCAGCCATCCAGGACGAGGGCACCGGCCATGAGGAGAAAGCCGTGGAGAAGTGGATCGCCAAGAATCCGGGCATAGTCGACAAGATGGCGCCGCTCTCCTCCTGACCCGGAGCCTGCGGTAACGAACCGGGGCAGGCCACTTGGTCGTACATCCCCGGGCGGGGGGGGGGGGGGGGCGGCGGCGCGCCCCGCCCCGGCCCCCGCGGGGGCGAC
>NZ_JBHYWP010000091.1:15330-34188 GCF_042751845.1 Streptomyces sp. NPDC059398
TCTCCCTACGGGGGCCCGCCCTGGGGGTCTACCCCCCCCGGGGGGGGGGGGCGCGGGGCCGCCCCCCCCCCCGGCAGCAGCCGTCCGCTCAGAACGGGCGGTCTCCCGCGATGGCGACCCGCTCGGCGACCCGCCGGTGCGAGGCGTAGTCGTTCACGGCGTAGTGCTGGGTGGCCCGGTTGTCCCAGAAGGCTATGTCGCCCGGCTGCCAGCGGAAGCGCACCTGGTACTCGGGTATATGCGCCTGCTGGAACAGGAAGCGCAGCAGACGGTCGCTCTCCGCCCGGTCGAAACCGACGATCCGGGTCGTAAATGAGGTGTTGACGAAGAGCATCCGCCGTCCCGACTCCGGGTGCGTGCGCACGACCGGGTGCTCGACCGGCGGGAACGCTTCCTGGTGGGGGGCGAGCTGCTCGGGCCGGTAGAAGCGTGCGAAGCCGGGGATGAAGTCGTGGACGGCGCTCGCCCCGTCGATGCGGTCCTTCACCTCCTGCGGCAGGTTGTCGTACGCGGCAGCCATGTCGGCCCACAGGGTGTCTCCCCCCAGCGGAGGCACCTCGCGCAGTTGCAGGACGGCACCGAGCGCCGGGCGTTCACGGAAGGTGACATCCGTGTGCCACACGTTCTCGAAGGTCCTCGGTGCGCCCGCCGCCTTGTCGAAGCGCACGACGTCTTCGCTGTCTCCCCTGGCCAGCAGCGGGTTGACCTCAAGCTCGCCCCAGTTGCGTGCGAAATCGCGCTGGGCGGCCGACGTGAGGTCCTGGCCTCGGAAGAAGAGCACCTTCCACTCCAGCAGGGCACGGTTCAACTCTTCGCGCAGCGCGGGCTCCAGCGGCTGCGAGAGGTCCACTCCGTGGATCTCGGCGCCGATCGTGCGGGCCTGCGGGACGACGTCGAAGAGGGTGTACGGGTGCGCCGTCGCGCCGGCCGGCAGCCGTTCCAGGACGCGGTCCCCCTCGTACAGGCCGTCCTGCGGGATGCGTGCCTCACGCAGGACAGGCGGGGTGGCGGCGGGCCGGCCGGTGGTCGTGGCGGCGCCGGGCCCGGCGGTCACTTGGGGGATGGTGGTGGTCATACGGTTCCTCCTTGCGGGAAGGCGAACCGCCAGGGGCCCCGGCGAGCGGGTCCCGGGTACCCGGAGAAACGGCGGGGCCCGCGACAACGGCCGAGGGCTTCTGGGCCGAGGCTTCTGGCGGTGCGGTGCGGTGAGGGCGGCGGGCGACGAGGTGGCTCATGGGCGTTCGCACCGGGTGCCTGCCGGTGCGGGGCAGGGCGGGTCGTCCACGGATCGCGAGAGACCGGGGAGAGACAACACCGGCGTTCCGGTCCCGGCTTCATTCCGGGAAGTGGCCGAGCGGCTGACGACCGCTCAGCGCGAGTGAACGCCGTCCCGTCCGGGCGGCGAGCCGATACGGCCGCGGCGGCACAGACAGGTGGCGGACCGCGGAGCACACTCGCCGCGAGGCTCCGTCATCCGCAGGGCGACGGTGGTCAGCGAGTGCAGGGTCATGCGCGCATTGTGGGTGGCCTCCGTCCATGCGGTCAAGACCGCCCCTGGCACGACCCGCTTCCGGACACCGCGGTCGCCACCACCCCGGCACGACGCCCGGAACTGCCGTGACGACAGCCCGGCCACCCGACGGCCGTGACCGAGCCGACCGGCCGGCCGGCCGGGGACCCTGGTCGCGACCCACCGCGGCCCCGCCTACAGCCCCACGATCCGGTTCCAGCGCTTCGCGTACTCGACCCGTTCCGCCGATGTGATGTCGCGGGCGATGGCGAGGCGCCGGCGCATCCGGTCGTCGGGGAAGATCAGCGGGTCATCGGCGAGGTCCGCCAGTTCCTTCTCCTTCGACGAGGCAAGCACCTCGCGTGCGGCGGGCACCGGGCAGACGTAGTTGACCCAGGCCGCCAGCTTCGCCGCCACCGCGGGCTCGTAGTAGTAGTCGATCAGCTTCTCCGCGTTGGCCTTGTGGCGGGCGAGGTTGGGGATCATCATCGACTCGGCCCACAGCTCGCCGCCCTCCTCGGGCACGACGAACTCGATGTCCGGGCTGTCGGCCTGGAGCTGGATCACATCACCGGAGTACGCCTGGCAGGCGAGCACATCGCCGGTGGACAGGTCCTTGATGTAGTCGTTGCCGGTGAAGCGGCGGATCTGCTTCTCCCGTACGAGCTTCTCGACCTGGTCGCACATGGCGTCGAAGTCCTTGGCGGTCCAGCGGGTGATGTCGGTGCCGTTGCCCTGCATGAGCAGGGCGAACGCCTCGTCGAGACCGGAGAGCAGGGTCACCTTGCCGCGCAGGTCGGGGGCCCAGAGATCACTCAGGTGCTTGATCTCGTGGCCGACCTTGCGCCGGTTGTACGCGATACCGGTGATCCCGGACTGCCAGGGGACGCTCTGCTTGCGCCCCTTGTCGAAGGCGGGCGAGCGGAGCTGCGGGTCCAGGTAGCGGGCGACGTTGGGCTGCTTGGCCCGGTCCATCTCCTCGACCCAGCCGAGCCGGACGAACCGGGCGGCCATCCAGTCGCTGATGACGATCAGGTCCCGGCCGGTCTCCTGGTGGTTCATCAGCGCGGGGCTGATCTTCCCGAAGAACTCGTCGTTGTCGTTGATCTCCTCGGTGTACTTGACCTTGATCCCGGACCGCTTCTGGAAGGTGTCGAGCGTGGGCCGCTTCGAGGGGTTGTGGTCGTCGGTGTCGATGTAGAGCGGCCAGTTGGCGAAGACCAGGCTGCTGTCCTGCGCCGACCTGTCGCGCCCCGCCCGCTCCCCCGGCTTCACATACGCCGCGGGGACCCCGCATCCGGTGAGCGCGGCCAGCGCGCCCACCGCGCCGGAACCACGGAGGAGGGAGCGCCGGGAAACACCAAGATCTGCCATGCGCCCACCCTCACCTCCGCGGGCGGCGGCGGGCAATGGACGCTGCGTACGGAGCACCGGCCCCGGCCGCGACACCTTGTCGGGGCCTGGCGTCCACGGGGTGCCCGGACGTGCGCCGCCCCCGTACGGCGGACCGTACGGGGGCGGCGGAACAGCGGTGGACCAGCGGCCGAACAGCAGTGGTGCGGCGGCGGGCAGCTGCCGGAGCAAGCGGCCTGAACGGGCGCCGGGCGCCCGGGTGTTCAGCCGTCCAGCGAGGTCATCACGTGCTTGACCCGCGTGTAGTCCTCGAAGCCGTAGGCCGAGAGGTCCTTGCCGTAGCCGGACTTCTTGAATCCGCCGTGCGGCATCTCGGCGACGAGCGGGATGTGGGTGTTGATCCACACACAGCCGAAGTCGAGGTTCTTGGACATCCGCATGGCACGGGCGTGGTCCTTGGTCCACACCGACGAAGCCAGCGCGTACTCCACGCCGTTGGCGTGCGCGAGGGCCTCCGCCTCGTCCTGGAAGGGCTGGACGGTGATGACCGGTCCGAAGACCTCCTGCTGGATGATCTCGTCGTCCTGCTTGAGGCCGGACACGACGGTCGGGGCGTAGAAGTACCCCCGGTCGCCGACCCGGTGGCCGCCCGCCTCGACCTTGGCGTGTGCTGGGAGCCGGTCGATGAAGCCGCTGACCTGGGCCAGCTGGTTGGCGTTGTTGAGCGGCCCGTACAGCACGTCCTCGTCGTCCGGCTGCCCGGTCTTCGTGTCGTCGGCCGCCTTGGCGAGCGCCGTCACGAACTCGTCGTGGACCGAGGCGTGGACCAGCACCCGGGTCGCCGCCGTACAGTCCTGCCCGGCGTTGAAGTACCCGGCGACCGAGATGTCCTCGACGGCCTTCGCGATGTCCGCGTCCTCGAAGACGACGACGGGGGCCTTGCCGCCCAGCTCCAGATGGACCCGCTTGATGTCCTTGGCCGCGGACTCGGCGACCTGCATCCCGGCCCGTACGGATCCGGTGATGGACGCCATCGCCGGCACCTTGTGCTCGACCATCGCCCGGCCGGTGTCGCGGTCGCCGCAGACGACGTTGAAGACGCCCTTGGGTGCGACGGCCCCGATGATCTCGGCCATCAGGACCGTGGAGGCGGGCGTGGTGTCGGAGGGCTTGAGGACGACGGTGTTGCCCGCGGCGAGCGCCGGGGCGAACTTCCAGACGGCCATCATCATCGGGTAGTTCCACGGCGCGACCTGGGCGCAGACACCGACCGGCTCGCGGCGCACGATGGAGGTCAGCCCCTCCATGTACTCACCGGCCGAGCGTCCCTCCAGGAGCCGTGCGGCGCCCGCGAAGAAGCGGATCTGGTCCACCATCGGCGGGATTTCCTCGGTACGGGTCAGCCCGAGGGGCTTGCCGGTGTTCTCGCTCTCGGCCGCGATCAGGTCCTCGGCCCGCTCCTCGAAGGCGTCGGCGATCTTCAGCAGCACGCGCTGGCGTTCGGACGGCGTCGCGTCGCGCCACGCGGGGAACGCCGCGGCCGCGGCCTCCATGGCGGCGTCGACGTCGGCCTCCCCGGAGAGCGGCGATGTCGCGTACGCCTCGCCCGTGGCCGGGTTGACCACGTCGATGGTCCGGCCGTCAGCGGCGTCCCTGAACTCCCCGTTGATGTAGTTACGCAGCCGGCGCAGCTCGGTGGTCACAGTGGTTCTCCCTCTCCGATGCCCGATGGATATGTCCCGACGGACGGTGCCCGGTGATGCCCGGCGGATGTCCCGATGGGTGAGACACCACCCTAATCGCAAAGCCGACGCTTTCGACATACCCAGCCACCCGGAACTTCGGATTCAGTTCCCAAAATAGCTTTCGACAACGAATTACATCGCTCCGGGCTTGCATGACGGGCGAGACCTCATGCACAGTGTGGGCGTGGCCAGTCGCAGCGCAGATTCCAGAAACGGGAACGGCACCCCCCCGATCGACGCCGTCTCCCTGGCGATCATCGAACAGCTCCAGCAGGACGGCAGGCGGCCGTACGCCGCTATCGGGAAGGCCGTCGGCCTCTCCGAGGCGGCCGTCCGCCAGCGGGTGCAGAAACTCCAGGACCAGGGCGTCATGCAGATCGTCGCCGTCACCGACCCGCTCACCGTGGGGTTCCGGCGCCAGGCCATGGTCGGCATCACGGTCGAGGGCGATCTCGACCCGGTCGCCGACGCGCTGGCCACCATGAACGAGGTCGACTACGTGGTGATGACCGCGGGCTCCTTCGACCTGATGGTGGAGGTCGTCTGCGAGGACGACGACCACCTGCTCGACCTGATCAACAAACGGATCCGCGCGCTTCCGGGGGTGCGGGCGACCGAGAGCTTCGTCTACCTCAAGCTGAAGAAACAGACCTACCAGTGGGGCACCCGATAGTCATGACCAAGGACCTGAGCCAGACCGCGTACGACCACCTGTGGATGCACTTCACGGACATGTCGTCGTACGAGAACGCGCCCGTTCCCACCATCGTGCGTGGCGAGGGCACCTACATCTACGACGACAAGGGCAAGCGCTACCTCGACGGTCTCTCCGGCCTGTTCGTGGTCAACGCCGGCCACGGCCGCCACGAGCTGGCCGAGACCGCCTACAAGCAGGCCCAGGAGCTGGCCTTCTTCCCGATCTGGTCGTACGCCCACCCGAAGGCCGTCGAGCTGGCCGAGCGGCTCGCGAACTACGCGCCCGGCGACCTCAACAAGGTCTTCTTCACCACGGGCGGCGGCGAGGCCGTCGAGACCGCCTGGAAGCTGGCGAAGCAGTACCACAAGCTCACCGGCAACCACCAGAAGTACAAGGTCATCTCCCGCGCGGTGGCCTACCACGGCACCCCGGCCGGTGCCCTGTCCATCACCGGCCTTCCGGGCCTCAAGGCCCCCTTCGAGCCGCTGGTGCCCGGTGCGCACAAGGTCCCCAACACCAACATCTACCGCGCCCCGATCCACGGCGACGACCCGGAGGCCTTCGGCCGCTGGGCCGCCGACCAGATCGAGCAGGAGATCCTCTTCGAGGGCCCCGAGACGGTCGCCGCCGTCTTCCTGGAGCCGGTGCAGAACGCCGGCGGCTGCTTCCCGCCGCCGCCCGGCTACTTCCAGCGCGTGCGCGAGATCTGCGACAAGTACAACGTGCTGCTCGTCTCGGACGAGGTCATCTGCGCCTTCGGCCGACTCGGCACGATGTTCGCGTGCGACAAGTTCGACTACGTGCCGGACATGATCACCTGCGCCAAGGGCATGACGTCGGGCTACTCCCCGATAGGCGCCTGCATCGTCTCCGACCGGCTGGCCGAGCCGTTCTACCGCGACGGCAACACCTTCCTGCACGGCTACACCTTCGGCGGCCACCCGGTCTCCGCCGCTGTCGGCATCGCCAACCTCGACATCTTCGAGCGCGAGGGCCTCAACCAGCACGTCCTCGACAACGAGGGCGCCTTCTACTCGACGCTGCGGAAGCTGACCGACCTGCCGATCGTCGGCGATGTCCGGGGCAACGGCTTCTTCTACGGCATCGAACTGGTCAAGGACAAGGCGACCAAGGAGACCTTCAACGAGGACGAGACCGAGCGCATCCTCTACAACGCGGTCTCCAAGGGCCTCTTCGAGGCCGGTCTGTACTGCCGGGCCGACGACCGCGGCGACCCGGTCGTCCAGCTCGCGCCGCCGCTGATCTCCGACCAGTCGACGTTCGACGAGATCGAGTCGATCCTGCGCGGGGTCCTCACCGAGGCCTGGGCCAAGATCTGACCGCACCCCTGCCCAGCAGCGACGCGGCCCGGCCGCACCCGTACGAGTGGACACGGGTGCGGCCGGGCCGCGTGCTGTCCGCGCACCAAGGTCCCGAGTCCCTACGGTGCCCAGTGACCCATCGGAACCGAACCGAGGTGTGCTCGCCATGGTGGCCCCACCGGACAACGACGTGCTCTGGGCGCGCTCCGCGCACTACTCCCACAGCGGCTCGCCCGCGCTCGCCGGTGTCTCGCTCGGCGTGCGCGACGCGGAGATCCTCGCGGTGCTCGGCCCGCGCGGCAGCGGCAAGACCACGCTGCTGCGCTGCCTGTCGGGCCAGCTCGTTCCCCAGCAGGGCGAGGTGTGGTTCAACAGCAGCCCCGTGCACACCCTGGGCCGGGTGGCACGCGAGCGGCTGCGGGTCTCCCGGTTCAGCTGGATCGACCCCGAGCCCCTGCTCGTACCCGAACTGACGGCCTGGGAGAACACGGCCCTGCCGCTGCTGCTGACCGGTGCTCCGCACCGCGCCGCCAAGCACACGGCTGTCCAGTGGCTGGAGCGGCTCGACCTGGGCGCGTACACCGGCAAGCGCCCGCACGCCCTGCTCCAGGTGCAGCGCCAGCGGGTCGCCGTCGCCCGCGCGCTGGCGGCCGGGCCCGCGGTGCTCTTCGCCGACGAGCCCACGGCCGTGCTGCGGGGAGCGGAGGGCATCCGGCTGCTGCGCACGCTCGTCGCGGCGGCCCGTTCGCACGGGATCACCGTCGTGCTCGCCACCCATGACCCCGAGGTCGCCGCCTGCGCCGACCGCACGGTCATGCTCAGGGACGGCCGGCTCACCGCCTCACTCGACGGCCCGGGTGCCATCGGCGACGAGGGGCGCTCCGCGTGCTCGCTCTCCGTCTAGCCCGCGGTTCCGGACCCCTCATCCTGCTGCGCAGACTGCTGGTCGCCGTGGCGTCGGCCGGTGTGGGGCTGCTGCTGCTCTGTGCGCTCGGTTACGCGGTGGGGCACCCGGCGCGCACGGCCGGAGCGGGGCTGCGGCTGCTGGGGTGCCTGGTCCCGCTGGCGGCGACGGTGCGTCTCGCGGCGGCGGTGGCCCGTACCGATCCGGGCATCCGCCCGAGTCGCGGGGCAGCGGCCGCCGGGCTCGGGACGGCCGGGCGCGCCGTCCTGTCCGCGGTGTCGGCAGCGCTGACCTGCGCACTGGGCAGCGCGGTGGCGCTGCTCCTCTTCTCACATCTGCGGCACGGCGCCGGTGAGGTGCGGTTCCACGGAGCCGCCCCCCGGGTGCCGGGGGCAGGCGGCCCGCTTCCGCTGCCCGCGGCTCTGCTCCTGCTGGCCGCGGTCCCGGTCGCCGCCGCGGTGAGCAGCGCCTGCGCGGTGCGGCGGCGCAGGCCGGTGCCCGAGGGCTCAGGCCCGCGGGGGCTCACCGGGGGGACCCTGCTGATCCTGGCGGGCCTGGCGGCCGAGGCGTACGGAAGGGCCAGGTCCGGCGGTGCGGCGCTGCCGGTCCCTGGCCGCTTCGGCAGCGGCCACGCGGTAGTGGCGGCCGGCTGGTCCCTGACCGCGCTGGGGCTGGCCGTCACGGCTCCCGCGCTGGCCCATCTGTGCGGGCGGGTTCTGCAGTCCGTACGGCCCGGGGCCGTACGCCTCCTCGCGGGCCGGGTGCTCCAGGCCGATTCGGCCCGGATCGGCCGGCCGCTCGGGGTGTGCTGCGCGGTGGCATCGGGGGCCGTCGCCGTCTCACTGCACGGCGCGGGCTCCCGGTTCGCCGGTCCGCTGCCCCTGCTGGCCGCCTCGCTCGTGGTGGCCTGCTCGGCGGCCACGCTGCTCAGCGTCACGGTCGAGGCCCGTCAGGACCGCGCGGCGACGACCGCCGCGCTGGTGCGCGGCTTCGCCCCCGCGGGGCTGGCACGGTCGGCCGCCGTGCTGCGCGTGGCCGCCCTGCTGGTGGCGTTCGCCCCGGTGACCTGGGGTGTCGCGGTGCTCGCCGCGACACCCCTGTCCGGGTGAGAGGGCCGCACCCCTACGATGACCGGATGCCCACCACACCTGAGCGTGACCGCGAGATCGAGACCCTGGACGCGTTCCACCGGGCCGCTGCCCGGGGGCCGCTCGGCGGTTACCGCGTTCAGGCCGTCGACCTGACGGGCCGTACGGAGACACTGCTCACCGCGGACACGGCGGGCGCGGTCTTCCTCGGCTGCCCTATGGCGCCCGAGGCCGAATCCGCGGTGGGCGCGGCCGGCGCACTCGTCTTCCCGACCGTCCCCGGTCTGCCCTTCGCCCCGTACCGCGGGCTGCTGTACTCGGCGGACGAGCTGTTCGCGGGCCTGGACGACGGCGGTTACGACGCCACCCCGGACGCCCGCGCGTACGCCTGGTTCCGGCGGACCGGGAACGACGGCGACATATTCGCCTCGATGCTGCGCTCCCTCCATGACGACGCAATGTCGGACGCGCTGGACGAACACCTCGACGGCGCACGGGTGGTGGGCGTCATGGGCGGTCACGCCATGGCCCGCGGCACGGCCGGGTACGCGGGGGCGGCGCGGCTGGGCCGTACGCTCGCCCGCTCCGGTCTGACCGTCGCCACCGGGGGCGGGCCCGGCGCCATGGAGGCCGCCAACCTCGGTGCGTACGCGGCGCCCTTCCGCGACGGGATGCTGGACGAGGCGCTCGAACTCCTCGGCAAGACACCGTCGTTCGACCCGTCCGTCTCCGACTGGGCGGACGCGGCCTTCGAGGTGCGCGGACGCTGGCCGGACGGCGGGGACTCCGTCGGTATCCCCACCTGGTTCTACGGCCATGAGCCGCCGAACGCCTTCGCCGGGCACATCGCCAAGTACTTCGCCAACGCCACCCGCGAGGACGGGCTGCTGGCCCGCTCGACCGCGGGCGTGGTCTTCCTGCCCGGTGCCGCCGGGACCGTCCAGGAGATCTTCGACAACGCGACCCCGAACTACTACGGCTCGCACGGCGGACCGGCCCCGATGGTCCTGGTGGACCGCGCCCACTGGACCGAGGACCTGCCTGCCTGGCCGCTGCTCAGGGCGCTGGCCAAGGGCCGGCCGATGGAGTCACGTATCGCCCTGGTCGACACGGTCGACGAGGCGCCCGACGCACTGGCCCGGATGGGCTTCTGACGGACCCGGGCCGGGCTCCGGGGGCCGCCCTCACTCCTCCGCGGTCAGCAGCACCACATCGGCCTCCTGGAAGACCGCCCCCACCGCCTCGCCCGCGTCCGGCGCCGTCAGCAGCGGACACTCGGCCTCCAGTTGCGGCCCGTGCTCCGGGCGCAGCCGTACGGCCACATGACTGCCCCGGAACGTGCGCGCCTCCACCGTGCAGCGCAGCCCCTCCTGCGGCGCCGCGAGCCGCACCCCCGCGGGCCGCACCAGCAGCAGGCCCTCCCCCTGCGCCGAGCCGTCCGGCACCGGGATCCTGCCCCAGGGGGTGTCGGCAGCCCGGCCGGTGACCGTCGCGGGCACCACGTTGTCGAAGCCGAGGAACCGTGCCACGAACTCCGAGGCCGGCCGCTGCCAGACCTCCAGCGGGGTCCCGGTCTGGGCGATCCGCCCGTCCCGCATCACCACGACCCGGTCGGCCAGCGCGAACGCCTCACCCTGGTCGTGGGTGACGGCGAGCACCGTCGTACCCAACCGGCCGAAGAGAGCGCGCAGTTCGACGACGAGACGTTCGCGCAGACTGCGGTCGAGCTGGCCGAGCGGCTCGTCGAGCATCAGCAGTTTCGGGCGCGGGGCCAGCGCGCGGGCGAGCGCGACGCGCTGCTGCTCGCCGCCGGAGAGCGCGCCCACCGCGCGCCGCCCCGCACCGGGCAGCCCGACCAGCTCCAGCAACTCCTCGACCCGGTGCGCCTGTTCGGCCCGGGGAACGGACCGCATCCGCAGCCCGAAGGCCACATTGCCCGCCACATCACGCTGCGGGAAGAGCTGGTGGTCCTGGAACATCAGACCCACTCCGCGCCGGTGCGCCGGCACCCCGCCCTGCTCGGCGCCGTCGAGCAGCACCCGCCCGGCGGAAGCGGGCTGCAGCCCCGCCACCACCCGCAGCAGCGTCGACTTGCCGCTCCCGCTCGGCCCGAGCACACAGACCGTCTCGTGCTCGGCGACCGACAGGTCCACCGCGTCCAGCGCCGTCCGCTGCCCGAAGCGGACCGTCACACCGTCCAGTTGCAGCATCAGAACTCTCCAGAGCGGTCGGTACGGACGCGTTCGAGCACCAGCAGCGATACGGCGCACACCAGCATCAGGATCGTGGAAAGGGCCATCGCCTGCCCGTAGTTGAGCTCACCTGCCCGCCCGAGCAGCCGCGCCACCGCGACCGGGAGCGTCGGGTTGTCGGGCCTCGCGATGAAGACGGTCGCCCCGAACTCCCCCAGCGAGACGGCGAACGCGAACCCGGCGGCGACCAGCAGCGCCCTGCGCACCAGCGGCAGGTCCACCTCGCGCCAGGCCCGCAGCGGCGAGGCCCCGAGCACCGCAGCCGCCTCCCGTAGCCGCCCGTCCACGGCGCGCAGCACCGGCAGCATCGTGCGTACGACGAAGGGCACCCCCACCAGCGCCTGCGCGAGCGGCACCAGGAGCCAGGACGAGCGCAGATCGAGCGGCGGCCTGTCGAGGGTGATCAAAAACCCGAAGCCGACGGTGACCGCGGAGACCCCGAGGGGAAGCATCAGCAGGGCGTCGAACCCGCGTACCAGCCGGCCGGCCCGCCGGGTGAGCGCGGCGGCCGCGAGTCCGCCGACAACCAGGGCGATCCCGGTCGCGACCACGGCGTACCGCACGGAGTTCCAGACCGCTTCGAGGGGCGGGACCGGAAACGTTCCACCGCTCGCCCCCTGCGACTGGAGCGCCCGGTAGAAAGCGAAGCCGTACCCCCCGGGCCCGTCGAGCGAGCGCGCGACCAGTACCCCCAGGGGCAGCAGGATCAGTACGGCGATCACCGCGAGCACCCCGCCGACCAGCGTCCACTGGCCCGTGCCCGCCGGACGGCGCGAGGTGAGCGCCGGGTCGACGAGGCTCAGCGCGCTCTCCCGGCGCCGCACGGTCCAGGCGTGCAGCGCGAGGATCGCCCCGACCGCGGCGAACTGCACCAGGGTCAGCACGGCGGCCGTCGGCAGGTCGAGCAGTTCGGCGGTCTCCCGGTAGATCTCCACCTCCAGCGTGGAGAAGGTGGGTCCGCCGAGGATCTGCACCACACCGAAGGAGGTGAAGGTGAAGAGGAAGACCATCAGCGAGGCCGCCGCGAGGGCGGGCGTCAGTGCGGGCAGAGTCACCCGCCGCCAGGCGGCGAACCGGGAGGCGCCGAGCACCCGCGCGGCCTCCTCCTGGCGCGGGTCGAGCTGCGACCAGAGGCCGCCCACGGTCCGTACGACCACCGCGTAGTTGAAGAAGACGTGCGCGAGCAGGATCGCCCAGACGGTGGTGTCCAGGCGTACGCCCCACAGCTGGTCGAGCAACCCGCCGCGGCCGAGCAGCGCGAGGAAGGCCGTCCCGACGACGACGGTGGGCAGCACGAACGGCACCGTCGCCACCGCGCGCAGCAGCTGCTTGCCGGGGAAGTCGAAGCGGGCGAAGACATAGGCGCCGGGGAGCGCGATCAGCAGCGTCAGCCCGGTCGACGCGCACGCCTGCCAGGTGGTGAACCACAGGACGTGCAGGATGTCGGGCCGGTCGAGGACCTCACCGAACCGCCCCAGCTGCCACGAGCCGCCCGCCCTGAGGCCCCGGCCGACGATTGCTGCCACCGGGTAGGCGAAGAAGACCGCGAAGAAGGCGGCGGGCACGGCCATCAGCGCGAGCCGCACCGCGGTCCCGCGCCGGGCCGTCCCCCGCGCGGACGGCCCGGCGTGCGGCGGGGTGGCTACTTCAGGACGATCGAGGACCACGACTTGACCCACTGATCACGGTTCTTGGCGATTGTGCCCGGTGCGACCGTCTCGGGGTGGCCGACCTTCGCGCCGAACCGCGTGAAGACCGCGGGCTCCTTCGCCCCGTTCACCACCGGGTCAACGAACATGTTGAGCGGCATGTCCTCCTGGAACTTTTTGCTGATGAGGAAGTCGATCAGCGCCTTGCCGCCCGCCGCGTTCCTCGCGCCGTCGAGGAGCCCGGCGAACTCGGTCTGCCGGAAGCAGGTGGCGGTGGCCACGCCGGTCGGGGCGGTCTTCGGCTGCGGCTTGGCGTACAGCACCTCGGCGGGCGGGCTCGACGCGTACGAGACGACGAGCGGCCGGTCGCCCTTGGCCTTTCTGCCGCCGGCCGAGCCGGAGAAGTCGTTGTTGTACGCCTGCTCCCAGCCGTCGTCGACCTTGACGCCGTTGGCCTTGAGCTTCTTCCAGTACGCCTGCCAGCCGTCGTTGCCGTACCGGGCGACCGTGCCGAGCATGAAGCCGAGCCCGGGTGAGGAGGTGGCCACGTTCTCGGTGACGAGGAGGTTCTTGTACTGGGGCTTGATCAGGTCGTCGAAGCTGTGGGGCGGGGCGATGCCGTGGTCCGCGAAGTACTTCTTGTCGTAGTTGACGCAGAGGTCGCCGCTGTCGATGGGCGTGACCCGGTGCTTTCCGGCGTCGAGCTGGGCGGCGGGCTCGACCTGGTCCAGGCCCTTGGCCCGGTACGGCGTGAAGAGGCCGTTGCTCAGGGCCCGGGACAGCAGGGTGTTGTCGACGCCGAAGAAGACGTCGCCGCGCGGGGAGCCCTTGCTCAGGATCTCCTGGTTGAGCGCGGCACCGGCGTCCCCGCTCTTGAGGACGTGGACGGTGTAGCCGGTCTCCTTGGTGAACTCCTTGAGTACGGCGGGAGACGCGGCGAAGGAGTCATGGCTGACGAGCGTCACGACCTTCGAACTCCCGGCGTCCGAACCGGAGTCGCCGGAACTCCCGCAGGCGGCGAGCGCCGTGACGCCCAGCGCGGCGGCCAGCGCGGTCGCGGCCGGCCTGGTGATGCCGGGCTTTCGGGTGCTCGGCGTTCTGCCGGACTCACGCGCCCGCTTGGTGGTGCTCACTGATTCCTCCTGGGATGGGACATCCAGGAAGAGACGCGGCCCTGCCCACGGGAAGCGGGCAGGGCTGAACAGCTTGAGTAGTGACCGAACTTCCTACCCGGAATGACCCGGGCAAGGTCCAGAGGGTCTGCGGCGTGGCCGCACTCTCAGCGCTGTGGCGCTCCCCTGTCGGAATATGAAAATGTGCCGCCCACGTTACACGGCCCCTCCCTCGGCGCCACGGGCACTACCGCTCGGCGACCGGGCGGTGACCGTGACCGGGCCGGGCGCTACCGCTCGGCGGCCGCCAGCTGCCCGCACGCTCCGTCGATCTCCTGGCCGCGGGTGTCCCGTACGGTCACGGGAACCCCGTGGGCGGCGATGGCCGCGACGAACGCCTTCTCGTCCTCCGGCCTGGAGGCGGTCCACTTGGAGCCCGGTGTCGGGTTGAGCGGGATCAGATTGACATGGACCGGCTTCCCCTTGAGCAGCCGTCCCAGCCGGTCGCCGCGCCAGGCGTGGTCGTTGATGTCGCGGATGAGCGCGTACTCGATGGAGACCCGGCGGCCGGACTTCGCCGCGTACTCCCACGCCGCGTCCAGCACCTCACGGACCTTCCACCGGGTGTTCACCGGGACGAGGGTGTCGCGCAGCTCGTCGTCCGGGGCGTGCAGCGAGACCGCGAGGCGGCACTTGAAGCCCTCGTCGGCGAAGCGCAGCATCGCGGGCACCAGGCCGACCGTGGACACGGTGATCCCGCGCTGCGACAGCCCGAGGCCGTCCGGCTCGGGGTCGGTCAGCCGCCGGATCGAGCCGACCACCCGCTTGTAGTTGGCGAGGGGCTCGCCCATCCCCATGAAGACGATGTTGGAGAGCCGCGCGGGCCCGCCGGGCACCTCGCCGTCACGCAGCGCGCGCATGCCGTCGACGATCTGGTGCACGATCTCGGCCGTCGAGAGATTGCGGTCGAGACCGGCCTGGCCGGTGGCGCAGAAGGGGCAGTTCATACCGCAGCCGGCCTGCGAGGAGATACACATCGTGACCCGGTCCGGGTAGCGCATCAGCACCGACTCGACCAGCGTGCCGTCATGCAGCTTCCAGAGCGTCTTACGGGTGGTGTCGTTGTCACAGCTGATGTGACGCACCACGCTCATCAGGTCGGGGAGCAGCGCCTCCCGCAGCTTCTCGCGCGAGGCGGCCGGGATGTCGGTCCACTCGGCGGGGTCGTGGGCGTACCGCGCGAAGTAGTGCTGCGACAGCTGCTTGGCACGGAACGGCTTCTCGCCGGTCTCGGCCACGGCGTCCTTGCGCTCGGCTGGCGTGAGGTCGGCGAGGTGGCGCGGGGGCTTCTTGGCTCCGCGGGGCGCGACGAAAGTGAGTTCTCCGGGCTTAGGCATGGTCCATCCAGTGTCGCAGACACCGGAGGGAGGGCCCGCCGCCCTGTGGACGACGGCCCTCCCTCCGGTGAAGACGCAGGTCGGACGGGTAGCTCTCCGGTCTCAGGACCCGACGAAGAGCACCAGCAGCAGCCAGACGACGGGCGCGGTGGGGAGCAGGGAGTCCAGCCGGTCCATGATCCCGCCGTGGCCGGGCAGCAGTGTGCCCATGTCCTTGATCCCGAGATCCCTCTTGATCATGGACTCGCCCAGGTCGCCCAGGGTGGCGCTGGCCGCGACGGCGAGGCCGAGCAGCAGACCCTGCCACCACTGCCCGTCGTCGATCAGGAAGTGCATACAGAGGGCGCCCGCCACCATCGCGAAGCTGACCGCTCCGAACAGGCCCTCGCGGGTCTTTCCCGGGCTGATGCGCGGTGCGAGCTTGTGCTTGCCGAAGCGCCAGCCGATCGCGTACGCACCCGTATCACTGACCACGGTCAGCACCAGGAACGTCAGCACCCGCCACGGCCCGTCGTCGGCGGTGAGCAGCAGCGCCACGAAGGTCGCGAGGAACGGCACGTAGAACGCGGCGAACACACCGGCCGTGACATCCCTGAGGTAGCCGTCGGGCGCCTCGGCCATCCGCCAGACCAGGACGGCGAGCGCCGTGAGCGCCATGGCGATCCAGGCGCCCTCGGTGCCCCACGCGTACCCGGCGACGACCATGGCGGCGCCGCCCACCGCGAGCGGGACCAGCGGCGCCTTGATGCCCTTGCGCTCACCGAGCCGGGAGGTGAGCTCCCAGAGGCCGACGACCACCGCGACGGCGATCACGATGACGAAGGCGGCCTTCCAGATGAAGAGGGAGGCGATCACCACCACGCCGAGACCGAGACCGACCCCTATCGCCGAACGCAGATCGCGGCCGGCCTTCTTCTTCTGCGGAGGCGGCGGGGCTGGCATGGGCTCCTGCGGCATCTCGTCACGGACCGGGGGGCCACTCGGGCGAGCGGCCCCCCGGAAGTGGTCGGCGGGGCCGTGGGGGCCACGGCCGCCGTCCTCGGCTTCTCCGCCTGCGTCGGGCACGATGGGCATGGGCCGAGTCTGCTCAACTTCATGCTCGCCGTACGCGGGACCCGCCGGGACAGCGCCCTGGTCGGGGGCGGGTCGCCATTCCCCGACGGGGTGGCCGCTCTGCGGGGCACCCCAGGAAGAGTCGTTCATCAGACCTCGAGCAGCTCGGCTTCCTTGTGCTTGAGCAGCTCGTCCACCTGCGCGACGTACTTCGCGGTGGTGTCGTCGAGCTCCTTCTCGGCACGGCGGCCCTCGTCCTCGCCGACCTCGCCGTCCTTGATCATCTTGTCGATCGTCTCCTTGGCCTTGCGGCGGACGGAGCGGATCGAGATCTTGGAGTCCTCGGCCTTGGTCCGGGCGACCTTGATGTACTCCTTGCGGCGCTCACCGGTCAGCTCGGGGAACGTCACCCGGATGATATTGCCGTCGTTGCTCGGGTTGACGCCGAGGTCCGAGTCGCGGATCGCCTGCTCGATGTTGCGCAGCGAGGTCTTGTCGAACGGGGTCACCACAGCCATCCGGGCCTCCGGCACGGAGAACGAGGCGAGCTGGTTGATCGGGGTCAGCGCGCCGTAGTACTCCGCCACGATCTTGTTGAACATCGCCGGGTGCGCACGGCCGGTGCGGATCGCGGCGAAGTCCTCCTTGGCGACCACGACGGCCTTCTCCATCTTCTCCTCGGCCTCGAGGAGGGTCTCTTCGATCACCACTTGCTCCTGCATGTCTTGAGTGGGCCCGCGTTCTCAGGCCCTGGAGTAAACCCGCGTCTTGCCCTGACCGGTGTCCGACCGGCAGGTTCTTGTCGGTCCTGTTGGCCTCTCGGCCTCGTGACCGCGTGGCCCCTCGGCTCTCCTGAGCGGCCAGTCCCCGGTTCTCAGGCCCGGGTGCCCTGGTCGTTCACAAGAGTCCCGATCTTCTCACCCTTGACGGCCCGCGCGATATTGCCCGAGGCCAGCAGCTCGAAGACGAGGATCGGCAGGCTGTTGTCACGGCAGAGGGTGATGGCCGTAGCGTCGGCGACCTTGAGGTTGCGGTTCAGTACCTCGCTGTACTCCAGCGCGTCGTACTTCACCGCGTCGGGGTTCTTCTTCGGGTCGGAGTCATAGACCCCGTCCACCCCGTTCTTGCCCATGAGCAGCGCCTCGGCGTCGATCTCCAGGGCACGCTGCGCCGCGGTCGTGTCGGTGGAGAAGTACGGCATGCCCATGCCCGCACCGAAGATGACGACGCGTCCCTTCTCCAGGTGGCGGACGGCGCGCAGCGGGATGTACGGCTCCGCGACCTGCCCCATGGTGATGGCGGTCTGGACGCGGGAGTCGATGCCCTCCTTCTCCAGGAAGTCCTGGAGGGCGAGGCAGTTCATGACCGTACCGAGCATGCCCATGTAGTCGGAGCGTGCCCGGTCCATGCCGCGCTGCTGGAGTTCGGCGCCGCGGAAGAAGTTGCCGCCGCCGATGACGACGGCGATCTCGGCGCCGTCCCTGACGACCGCCGCGATCTCGCGGGCGATGGCGTGCACGACGTCGGGGTCGACGCCGAGGCCGCCGCCGCCGGCGAAGGCCTCACCCGACAGCTTCAGCATGAAGCGGCCGTGCCTCTTGCCGTCGCCGGTACTGCCGTCGTCGGCTTTGCCGGCGTTCCTGTCGGCCTGTTCCATGGAGATCTCCTCGTGCGCATACGAAGAAGGCCATTGCCGGGGGTCCTTGCGGTTCCCTGTGCGGCAATGGCCTCCTCGTCAGATCTGCGGCCGTCCGGCGCGGACCCGGGCGGCTGCGTCAGACCCTATCGGGGTCTTCGGTGGATCGCGTACAGACTCAGATGCCGACCTTGATGCGCGAGAAGCGCTTCAGGGTGACACCGGCCTCGTCCAGAACCTTCTGGACGGACTTCTTGTTGTCCAGCGCGTACGGCTGGCCCAGGAGCGTGGCCTCCTTGAAGAAGCCGTTGACCCGGCCTTCGACGATCTTCGGGAGGGCGGCCTCGGGCTTGCCCTCGGCGCGCGTGGTCTCCTCGGCGACGCGGCGCTCGGCCTCCACGACCTCGGCCGGGACGTCCTCGCGGTCCAGGTACTTCGGCGCGAAGGCGGCGATGTGCTGCGCGAGGCCGCGGGCGAGCTCGGCGTCGGCCTTGTCCAGCTCGACCAGGACACCGATCTGCGGGGGCAGGTCGGGCATGGTGCGGTGCATGTACGAGGTGACGTAGACGCCGGAGAACTGCGCGAAGCGGTCCAGGACGATCTTCTCGCCGAGGTTGGCGTTGGCCTCGTCGACGAACGCCTGCACGGTCTTGCCGGCCTCGATCTCGGACGCGAGGAGCGTCGCGATGTCGGCCGGGGAGGTCGCGGCGACGTGAGCGGCGAGCGCGTTGGCGACGGCCTGGAACTTGTCACCCTTGGCGACGAAGTCCGTCTCGCACTTCAGCTCGACCAGGACACCGGAGGTGTTGTCGTCGGCGATGAGGGAGACGACGGCGCCGTTCTCGGCGGAGCGGCCCTCGCGCTTGGCGACGCCCTTCTGGCCCTTGATACGGAGCGCCTCGACGGCCTTGTCGACGCTGCCGTCGGCCTCGTCGAGCGCCTTCTTGCAGTCCATCATGCCGGCGCCGGTGAGCTCGCGGAGCTTCTTGACGTCAGCGGCGGTGTAGTTCGCCATGATCGTGAAATTCTCTCTCGAAGTCTGAAAGATCTTACGGGTGGAGGGGGGGGGGGGCGCGCGCCGCGCCGCGCCCCCCACCGCCCGCGGGGGGTGGGGTGGCCCGGGGGGGGGGCGGGCGGCGG
>NZ_JBHYWP010000092.1:0-5451 GCF_042751845.1 Streptomyces sp. NPDC059398
GGCTCCCTGGTGGGGGCCGGGCAGCGCCGTGTTTGTACGTGGGGTCCGGGGCGGTTCAGAAGGGCACCGACTCCGCGGGCGGGGGAGGGCCGGCGGGGCCCGCGCCGTTGACGCGGCGTGGAGGTGAGGGCCGGCCGGACGGTGAGGCGGGGCCGAACCGCGCGCGGATCTCGGCTGCGGGGTCTCCGTCGAGATAACGCAGTGTTCCTGCGACCTGCGCGGCGAGGAAGGGGACCACCGGGTCCTGCGGTGCAAGCCCGAAGGAGTCCACCAGCTGGGCGAAGGCGTCACTCGGCGCCGCCCCGCCCGGCTCCGCCGCCTCTTCCGGGGCAGCGCCTGGGGTGCCGCCGGGTCCGGCGGGCGGTGTCGGGTCCCCGCCGGGCGGGCTCTCCGGGCTCTCGTCCGGTGGGCCGGCCACCAGATGCCGGTACCTCTCATCGATGTCCTGATTGTTGGCGGCCGATGTGAGCTGGGCGAGCAGGCCGATGTCCTTGACGGTCCTGTCCACGCTGTCGTCGTTGCGGTGCAGCCACCACACCACCGCGCTGCCGGTGTCCCGCAGGACGTCCTCGCCCAGATAGGTCCTGCGGCTCTGCTCGAACTTCCGCTCGTGCTCCCAGACCGCTTCGTCCTTGCGGACGGAGGCCAGTGCCGCCAGCCGCTCCTGGTCCCGGTCCGAGAGGGTGAGGCTGACCTCCAGCGCCATCGCCTGGACCCGCCCCGAGGAGTCCTCCTGCATCGTGCCCAGCGCCCCGTTCAATTCGTGCTGGACGAGGGAGCTGCGGGTGGGGTCGCGGAGCGCGGTCACTGCCCGGGCCCGGTCGAGAAGGGCATCGACCGCGAGCCCGCTCGCGTTGACCGGTGGTGAGCCGGCCGGGGCGGACACCGGGCACCAGCGGACCGTCGCCGAGAACAGGAAATCGTAGTCGTCCGCCGCGCTGGGCAGGCCGACGTCGCTGATGCGCAGCTCACGCCGCTCCACCGGGGGCACCGGCAGATCCGGCATGAACTCCGCCGGGAACGGCTCCTCCCGGCGGTCCGCGAATCGTATGGCCAGCGCAGGAGCTGCCAGCAGCGGCACGGCGGCCACCGGCCACGCCCAGAGCGGCCAGCTCTCGTACAGGCCGACGATGACGAGGAGAAGGCCGCCGATCAGGGTGAGAAAGACGGTGACGGTTTTCTGACCGGAGCTCATGGTGCTGTCGACTCCCGGGGTGAGGTGGGCCTGTCGTCCTGTGCGGCGCTGATCTTCTGCAGGAGTCTGTCCGGCAGGGCTGCCGCCCTGTGGTCCTCTGGCATGGGCTCATCGAGCTGTCGGCGAGCGGCCCACTCACCGGCGAAGCGGTAGAGGAGTGCGAAGCGGTCGCCCCGCTGCTCGCAGGCGTCGACAAGTATGTCGAGGAAGCGGTCCGCGTACGGAGCGCCCTCGCACACCGCTGCCAGCCAGGTATCCGCTGCCGGGGCCCACTGCGCTGCGCTGCGGTCACGCAGCACGGTGGCCCAGCACCTGGCGAGGCGGGCTCGTACAGCGGGTACGGCCAGGAGCGGGCGCGAACCGTACGCGAATTCGGTCAGTGGTCCCGGGCCCGACAGGAACAGGAAGATGTCCGGATCGACGGGCCAGGGGCTCGACGCGAGACGGTCGAGCATCCGTCGCAGCAGATGGTGGTTCTCCCGGACCAGCTTCCAGAGCGCCTCTCGGCCTTCTGAACCGGTGCCTTCCCTGCGGGCCAGATGGTGCAGACGGACCAGTGCCGCGTAGGGGTGGGAGACGGACATGTCGGCGGCGCAGACGTTGATGAGGACGTGTCGCAGCGGTGCGCCGATACTGCCGCTCGTCGACAGGGCGTAGATGTGGTGACGGAACCTCCCGCCGTACGGCACACTCCGCAGGCCGTGACGCAGTGCATGCGCGGCGGCGCGGAGAGCGGGCCCGTCGGAGCGTGCGCCGGCGGACCACTGCTTCGTGAGATCGAGCAGGTCATCAGGGCGCTGTGTGACCAGACACTGCTCCGCCAGCCGGTCGACCAGCCGGTCGCGGTCGGTGTCCGTCAGTTCGGGCAGAGTCACGGCCTCACCGGCCCAGATGCGCAGGGGTTCGCGCAGGTCGGGGAAGTCCCGCCAGATGTGGGTGCGCACTGCCCCGTCGAGACCGACCCCGGTGAAGCGGACCCGGTTGCCCGCCGTGATCTCCGCCTCGATCCCGGCCAGCCGCTCGGACAGCGCACGGCGTCTCAGCAGCGTCCGTACGCTGTCCGGCAGTTCGCCGCCGAGCAGCATCTCGGTCGCCCGGTGTACGGCGTCCGCTCTGGCTCCGTGGAGCATGGCGGTCGTCACCAGCAGAGCGCGGTCGGCGCCCTTGCGGAGCGTGCCGAACTGGCGGGCCGCCTGCTCCGGAGTTCGCCCCGCACCGACCAGCGCCTGCTCGCACCAGTCCGTGAACTGTCCACCCCTGCCTGCCGCTTCACACAGCAGCTGAGCGAATCCGGCGACGCGGGACAGGGACGGTGCCCGGGTGAGGTAGTCCGTCACGGTGACGGGGGCCGAGTCCGTCTTCGTCGGATCGAGCCCCGAACTCCGCAGATGGTGTCTGACGATGTCCATCTCCATGCCCGGCGTACGGCTGATGGTGCGTCGCAGATGCCCCAGTACGGGGGTGAGGCCGTCGTCCGAGCCGGAGAGACGGGCGGGCAGGATGATGACGAGCCCCGCGCTCCTGTCCCTGACGGCTTGGCGGAAGGGTGACAGTTCTGTCTGGACCGCGGCCCACAGCCGGTCGTCCGCCGCGGACAGGTCGAGCAGCAGCCGGTCGTCCTGGGCGACCACTTCGGGGTCGAGCAGGCACCGGGAGTCCTCCTCCTCCTGTTCCAGGGGCAGTTCCTGGATCGGGGCCGGCCCCGACATACCGCGCAACAGGATTCTGGCCGCCGTGCCCCGGCCACTGCCCGGCCTGCCTCCTAGGAGCACCATGCGGTGCTGCTCCAGCACGTCGGATGCCTCGTGGAATCCTTCGGGAGGAACGAAGTGCCGGAGCAGCCAGCGCAGTTCGTCCTCGGCGACCTTGCGCGGTGACCTCTCCGTGGTCTCCTTCGGAGGGGGGCCTGTGTAGTAGTTGTTGGTCTGGGGGCCGGAGCCCGCGTGGACCGACCCGCTGCTCCCGATATGCGTGGAGGTCGATTCGCTCACCGGGACTCGTCCTCACGTCGTCGCCTGGTGCCGAACGACTGGTGGATCCCCTCGCGGTTGTCGCCCGCGATGTACTGCGCGCCGTCGCCCGAGAGGTACGGCTGGTGCTGGGGCCCGGTGCCCGTGTGGACGGGACCGTGGACGTCCTTGATGACTGTGCCGCCGACGTCTCCCGAGATGTCGCCTGCCTGGATGGCCGTTCCGCTGACGCTTCCCGTCGAGTTCGTCACGGAACCTGGGGCAGTACGGGGCTGCTCCCGCGCGGTGACACGTTCAGCCTCGGCCAGCTCCGGTACGCGGTCGGCCAGAAAGGCACTGATGCGTCGCAGGCCGGCATCGGCGTCCTGTGTGTCGTACCGGACGGACTGGCATCGGGCGAGTTTCGCCAGTGCGCGTGGCAGTTCGTCCGCGCGCAGCCGCTCGGTGCGGCGCCCCACGAGCACCGGCACGACATGGAGGGAGCACCGGAAAGCTTCCAGGATCTCCTTGCGTACCCAGTCCTTGGGGTCCCGGAGTTCCGGTGCGGCGGCCCACTGCCCTCCGACGACCGCGATCAGAACACTGCTGCGCCGCACCGCCCTCAACAGCTCGTCGTCGAAGAGCGCACCCGGCTCGATCGATTTGCTGGCACGGAAGATACGGCGGCTGCCGAAGCGGCCACTGAGCTCCCGTTCCAGGGTGGTGGCGGTCTCCTCGCCGTCTCCGGTGCGGTAGTTGATGAAGACATCAGGCATGTCGGTCCCTCTCTGGTGACTGATCCGGTTGCTGATCCGGGTTGTTGATCCGGGGCTACTGATCCGGTCGTGCGGGAGCCAGGACGGAGCTGAGCACGGGGGACAGCTCGCGTACCGCAGGGCTGGCAGGGTGGCGACCGAGCACTCGGGCGAGCCGGCGCAGATCGAGTCCGACCGTCGCCGAGCCGACGGTGTGGGCGTCGGCCAGCAGACCGCCGGCCAGAGAACAGGCATGGTCGATTTCGCCCGACAGCGCGTGGGCGAGCGCCTGCCGCACGCCGTATCTGGCGCGGGTCCGCAGGGCGCCCGCCGGCACCTTGGCCAGTTCCTGGTCAAGCGCCGCGGCGGACTCCCCGGCTCTCCCGAGGTCGAGCAGCGACCAGGCGGTCGTCATCGCCACGGGATCGGTGAGATGGGTCGTGCCGAGCACCGGGCGTCCTGTGCCCCCGGTGTCGGCGGCGAGGAACTCCCTCGCCCGGTCCAGCGCGCGCATGGCCGGGCCGTACTCGCCAGCGAGTGCGTGTCCCTGCCCCTCGCGCTGGGCCGCGAGACCCATGATCCGCGCCGGTGGCCGGTGGGAGCGGCGCACCTGCTGCGCCAGTGCCACCGTGGCGGCCGCGTCGCCGCTGTAGTACGCGATGAGCCCACGCCGTACGAGTGCGTAGGCGGCGAGATCGCGGTCACCGGATGCGGCGGCCAGCTCCACCGCGTGGTCGGTCCAGCTCAGGGCTCCGGCCGCGTCTCCCGACTCCTGCGCCATCCACCCGGCGAACTCCGCGTAGGATGCGCACAGCGCGAGAAGCCCGCGGCCGGTCCGCGGGCCGCTGCGGGCAGCCAGGACCTGCAGCGCCTGGGTCTGTGCCGCCAGGGCAGGGAGCACCGCGGTCGCCGGGGCGGTCTGCCCCAGCCGGCGGAACTGGTCGAACAGGGCACGCGATACCTCCAGCAGGGTGCCGTCCGCCGGGCCGGAACCGCTGGACTGCGGGCCGGCGCCCGGCAGTAACCCGAGCAGTGGGGCGGCCCCCAGCGCGACGACCTGGCGGCGGCCCGGCGGAGCAGCCGGGTCCTCCGCCTGGCGCTCCGTCCGGTGCGTGGACGAGGACCGGCGGTCCGCACTGCGGCCCGGGAGCATGGCGAGCAGGGCCCCGTCCTGCCGCAACTCCCCGTCGCACAGCCGGGCCAGTTCCGGTGTGGGGCGCTTTCTGCCGGTCTCCACCTTGCTGAGCTGCCCCTTGCTGTAGTGAATCAGCGAGGACAACCGGGTGAGAGTCAGGCCCGCGTCCATGCGGGCCCTGCGTAATGCGCTGCCGAAAGTATCGGGTTGGTCCAGCACGTAACCCCCTGAGATGCGTGGCTCCACCGGCGCCGTGAGCCAGATTCGGGCCTGCCCGTGGCGGCGGGCAAGACACCCGGGCGGGTTTCCCGTTTCCGGTTCTGGAGGCATGCGCTTTCCGCCCCCCGAGTCCTCTACGGCTTTTTCTCGACGGGGTGTGGGGTGCGGTGCCGGCTACCCGGGTTCTCCCGAGCTCGC
>NZ_JBHYWP010000092.1:5461-33790 GCF_042751845.1 Streptomyces sp. NPDC059398
GCCCGCCCGGCGCGCCGCTGGCCGGGCGGCGGGGCGGCCGGTCCGGGGCAGCCGCGAGTGGCGTGCCGGGAGCTCGGGGGCTTTCCCACCCCCCCCCCCCCCCCCGGCCATGTCGAGAACGCGAATTCAGCCACGGGGTGAGGGGTGCTGTGCCGGGAACGCGGGTTCAGCCGAGCAGGGTGAAGCGCAGTGCTGTTCCGGGGGGTGCCTGGGCGGCTGCGGGCAGGGAGGGTTCCGGGACGACGCCGATCACCGGGTAGCCGCCCGTGGTCGGGTGGTCGTTGAGGAAGACCACCGGGCGGCCGTCCGGCGGGACCTGGACGGAGCCCAGGACCACGCCCTCGCTGGGGAGTTCGCCCTGCCGGGCCCGTTCCAGGGCGGGGCCTTCGGTGCGCAGGCCGATGCGGTTGCTGTGCGGCGAGACCCGGTATCCGGCCGTCGTCAGGGTGTGCAGGGCGGCCGGGGTGAACCAGTCGTGGCGGGGGCCCGGCAGCACCGGCAGGATGAGGGTGCGGGGGATGCCGGGCCAGGGGGCGTGGTCCGCGCCGGGGGCCGGGGCGTGGCTCTGCGGGATGCCGAGCGGGAGGGCGTCGCCGTCCCGCAGGGGGGCCGGGCCGAGTCCCGAGAGCAGGTCGGCCGAGCGGCTGCCGAGTACCGGATCGGGAAGCAGTCCGCCCCCGAAGGCCAGATAGCTGCGGACGCCGTGTTCCGCCGGGTGCGCTTCGAGCACGGCGCCGGCGGGCACCCGGACGGGGGCGCCCCAGGGGGCGGGTCTGCCGTCGACCGTGACCCGGCAGGGCGCGCCTCCGACGACCGCCGTCACCGGACGGGTGGGGCGGACCGCGCAGCCCGTGAGCGTGGTCTCCAGCACGGCGGCGTCCACCGGGTTGCCGGCCAGCCGGTTGGCCAGGTGCCTGGCCGGGGCGTCCAGGGCGCCCGCGCGGGGCACACCGAGATGGGCGTATCCGGTACGGCCGCCGTCCTGCACCGTGGTCAGGGCGCCCGCGCGGACCACCTGGAGCGTGTGGGGCGTGGCTGGTGCCCCTGGGGCGGGTGGTGTCGCTGCTGTTGCTTGTGTGGCCGGTGTCGCCTCTGGTGCCGCTGTCTCCTCTGCCGCCGCTGTCACCTGGCCGCCTCCTGGGTCTGGGTGTCGGCGGCGCGGTGGCGCTCCGAGGTGTCCATGAAACGGACCCGGGTGCCCGGTGTCAGCAGTGCGGCGGGGGAGCGGTCCTGGTCCCAGAGGCGGTGCGGGCCGGGGGTACGGCCGATGAGCTGCCAGCCGCCGGGTGACTCGCGCGGGTACAGGCCGGTGTACGGACCGGCCAGCGCCAGCGATCCGGCGGGGACCCGGGTGCGCGGGGTGGCCCGGCGTGGCACCCGGAAGCGCTCGGGGAGACCGGTCAGATAGCCGAAACCGGGTGCGAAACCCGAGAAGGCGACCCGGAATTCGATGCCGCTGTGGATCCGGGCCACGTCACCGGGCCCGACGCCCCACACGGCGGCCACATCGGCGAGGTCGGGGCCGTCGTACACCACGGGCACCTCGACGACCGGGCCTGAGTCGCGCGGCAGGGGCGGTATGGGCCAGGCGGCGAGGGAGCGGGCCAGCCGTTCCGGGGCGCCGGGTGTGCCATCGGCGATGCCGTCGAGCAGGACGGTTCTGGCGCCCGGCACGATCTCGCGGACGGTGGGGAGCACCCCGAGGGTGCGACGGCGCAGCAGTTCGGCGTGGAACGCCTCGGCCGCTTCCCCGGTGGGGAGTTCCACGAGCAGACCGTGGCGGCCCGCGGGCAGCACCCGGACGCTGTCGCCGTCCGGGCCGGCGGTGTTCCCGTCCCGGCCGGCGCTGTCGCCGCCCGGAGGGGCGGGCAGCACAGTGGTGGGCACCTGGGCGCCGGAGTCGTTCGCTTCGGTGCTGTCCGTGGGCTTCACGTGAACGCCCGGACCGTGACGCCGGCTTCTTCGAGGGCCGCCCTGATCCGGCGGGCGACGTCGGCGGCGCCTGGCGTGTCGCCGTGTACGCACAGGGAGCGGGCGCCGACCGTGACGCGGCTGCCGTCGGCGGCGGTGACCGTGCCGTCGACGGCCATCCCGACCGACCGGCGCACGATCGTCGCGGCGTCCTCGATCACCGCGCCGGGTTCGCGGCGCGGTACGAGCGTGCCCTGCGGGGTGTACGCGCGGTCGGCGAACGCCTCGTCGACCGCCGGGAGCCCCGCGGTCCTGGCCGCTGCGAGCAGGTGGGAGCCGGGCAGGCCGAGGACCGCCGGGCTGCCGCCCGCCAGGCGGATGCCCTCGACGACCGCTGCGGCCTGTTCCTCGTCCCGTACGGTGCGGTTGTAGAGGGCGCCGTGCGGTTTGACGTACGACACGCCTGGCCCGGCGGCCTCCGCGAAGACCCGGAGCGCGCCGATCTGATAGGCGATCTCGGCGGCCAGTTCACCGGGTGGCACATCCATCGAGCGGCGGCCGAAACCGGCGAGGTCCCGGTACGAGACATGAGCGCCGATACGGACGCCACGCGCGGCGGCCGTATCGCACACCCGGCGCATCACGGACGCGTCGCCCGCGTGGAAACCGCAGGCGACATTGGCGCTGGTCACACAGGAGAGGAGGGCGTCGTCATCGGTGAGCTGCCACCGGCCGAAGCCCTCGCCGAGGTCCGCGTTGAGATCCATCACGCGCGTACGCTAACGAATTGTTGAACAATCTGACAAGGGGTCGGGCGAGTAACGACGGAGTGCCGGCCAGGGGCCGGCTTGGGGGCGGGCGTACCGCTGCGGTTGACTTGGCGGCGCTGCCCGGCGCGGGGCGGAGCGGCGAGCGACGGACGGACAGGGGCCGGAACATGGCGGGGACAGCGGGCAGGAGCATGACGGGGGCGGCGAGCCGGAACGTGACGGGGGAGGGCCGGAGTACGACGGGGGCCGGCCGGGCGGCTCCGGACCTCTCGGAGCTGATGGCGGACAGCGCCGCTCAGATCGGCGCGGGCGCCGGAACCGCGGAGCGGGTGGCGGCGATTCTGCGGGAGCGGATCACCGAGGGGTACTTCCCGCCCGGCAGCCGCCTCTCCGAGGAGAGCCTCAGTGCCGCGCTCGCGGTGTCGCGCAACACGCTGCGGGAGGCGTTCCGGCTGCTCACCCATGAGCGGCTGCTGGAGCACCGGCTGAACCGGGGCGTCTTCGTCCGGGTCCTGGCCGTCGATGACCTGGTCGACATCTACCAGGTCAGGCTGCTGGTCGAGTGCGCCGCGCTGCGGGCGCTGGCGGAGCCGCCGTACCCGCTGGACGATGTGGAGGCCGCGGTGGCCACCGGGGAGCGCGCGGCGGCCGTGGACGACTGGGCGGCCTGCTCCACCGCCAACATCCGGTTCCACCAGGCGCTGGCGGCGCTCGCCGGAAGCCCCCGGGTCGACGAGCTGATGCGCAATGTGCTGGCCGAGCTGCGTCTCGCCTTCCATGTGATGGCCGACCCGAGACGCTTCCACGAGCCCTACCTCACCCGGAACAGGCAGCTCGTGGACCGGCTGGCCGCGGGTGACGCGGTGGGCGCGGAACGGATGCTGGGCTTCTATCTGGAGGACTCGCGCCGCCAGCTCGCCGAGGCCTACGCGATGCGTCTCGCCGCGGAGTGAGGGGCGGATCCCGGTGCGGGCTCCGTACGCGCCCCGGCGCGAGCCCTGGGGCCCGGTGACCCGGTGACGGGGAGCGTGCGGCACGGCGTCGGCGCGCGGGCACCCGCGTGCGCCCTCCTGTCCGTCCCGTACGGGTGACGGTCACCCCTTGTGTGTTTGTTGAACAATCGCTTAGGGTCTCGCGCAGCATCCCCGTCTGATCAGGGCCACCAGGCCCATGCGCGGAAGAAGGCCGACGCGTGATCGTTCTCCTCGGCGTGCTCGTGGTGATCCTCGGATTCGCCACCCGCCGCAACCCCCTCCTCGTGGTGGGCGTCGCCGGCATCGTGACCGGACTGCTCGGCAAGATGTCGCCGCAGGAAGTGCTGGCCTCGTTCGGCAACAGTTTCGCCTCGTCCCGTTCCGTGACCGTCTTCGTCATCACGCTCCCGGTCATCGGTCTCCTGGAGCGCTACGGCCTTCAGGAGCAGGCACGCAACCTCATCGGACGGCTCGGTGCGCTGACCACCGGACGCTTCCTCGCTCTCTATCTGCTCATCCGCCAGCTGACCGCGTCCGTCGGACTGACCAGCATCGGCGGTCCGGCGCAGAGCGTGCGCCCGCTGATCGCCCCGATGGCCGAGGCCGCGGCCGAGACCAGGGCGGGCGGCCCGCTGCCCAAGCGGCTGCGCGAGAAGATCCGCTCCCATGCCTCGGGCGCCGACACCATCGGCATGTTCTTCGGCGAGGACTGCTTCATAGCCATCGGCTCGATCCTGCTGATCACCGGCTTCGTCAACTCGACGTACAACCAGCACCTCGAACCGCTCAGCCTGGCGCTCTGGGCGATCCCGTCCGCGATCTGCGCCTTCCTCATCCATGGCGCGCGGCTGCTGCACCTGGACCGGGTGCTGGAACGTGAACTGGCCGTCGTGGCCGCCGAGAACGAGCTCGCCGCCCATACCGCCCGCCGTCCCGAGGACCTCAAGTGATCAAGTCCGAGTACTTCTTCTGGCTGGTCGGCGCGGTCTTCCTGGTGATGGCGGCGCAGATGGCCGGCGACCGCACCAACCCCAGGCGCTTCGGCTCGGCGTCCTTCTGGGGCCTGCTGGGCGCCTCCTTCTTCTACTCGACCGGTGTGGTCGACAAATCGCTTCCCGCCGAGCCGCTCGGTGTCGCCGTTCTGGTGCTGATCGTCCTCGGCGGTTTCGGCCTCACCGGCAAGGGCACACCGCACACCCCGCCCCGCGAGGAGCGGGCAGCGTCGGCGGCGCGGCTCGGGAACAGACTCTTCATCCCCGCTCTCACCATCCCGGTCGTCGCGATGCTCTGCGCGACCCTGCTGAAGAAGGTGAAGTTCGGCGGCGAACCGGTCCTGGAACCGGGGTACGAGACGATCCTGGGCCTCGGCATCGGAGCGATCGCCGCGCTGGTGGTCGGGATGGCCGTGCTGCGCGAGCGGCGGGTCACGGTCCCGCTGCACGCCGGGCGCAACATGCTCGAATCCATGGGATGGGCCCTGGTGCTGCCCCAACTGCTCGCCGTACTCGGGTCGATCTTCCAGACGGCGGGCGTCGGCGACCAGGTCGGCAGGATCACCGAGGCGATCCTGCCGGACGGCCAGCGTTTCGTCGCGGTGCTCGTCTACTGCTGCGGCATGGTCCTGTTCACGATCGTCATGGGCAACGCCTTCGCCGCCTTCCCCGTCATGACAGCGGCGGTCGGCTGGCCCGTGCTGATCCAGCAGATGCACGGCAGTATCCCGGCGATCCTCGCCATCGGAATGCTCTGCGGCTTCTGCGGCACCCTGGTCACGCCCATGGCCGCCAACTTCAACCTGGTCCCGGCCGCGCTGCTGGAACTGGACGACCAGTACGGGCCCATCAAGGCCCAACTGCCGACGGCGGCCGCCCTGCTGGTCTGCAACATCGCCGTCCTCGCGCTGTTCGCCTTCTGACCGTGCGGGCCGTCCGGCGCGGCCCGTACCACGCCCCATGCCGTCCCCGTACCGACCCACGATCTCCGTACCGCCCCGCTCAAGGAGTACCGCCATGCCCCCCACCCCACCGGCCCCCGCCTCCGTGCTGCCCCGTGCGTACGCGCTTCCGTTCGCGGAGCTGGCGCTCCACAATGTGGTGCGCGAGTACCCGAACGCCCCGGCCCACCTGTACGCAGGACCGGAGGAGATCGTCGCGCCGCGCGCACTGCACCCCGCGTTCTACGGTTCCTACGACTGGCACTCGACGGTGCACATGCACTGGCTGCTCGTCCGGCTGCTGCGCCGTTTCGGCCCGGCGGCGCAGGACGGGGGCAGGGGTGACGCCGGCGCGCTGCCCGCGACCACGGCAGGCCGGATCACAGACGTCATCGACGCCCATCTGACCCCCGGCAACATCGCCGTCGAAGCCGCCTATCTGCGCCGCCGCCCGTCCTTCGAGCGCCCGTACGGCTGGGCCTGGCTGGTCGCACTCGCCGCCGAGTGCCGGGCTCTGGGAGGCGCGGCCGGCGACCGGTGGGCCGAGGCGCTCGCCCCCGCGGTGGACGCCGTCGGCGATCTGCTCCAGTCCTGGCTCGCCAAGGCGACGTACCCGGTCCGGCACGGGGTGCACAACAACAGCGCCTTCGGTCTCGGCCTCGTCCTGGACGCGGGCGAGCGGGCCGGCCTTGCCCGTCCGGTCCTGGACGCGGCGGCCGGCCGGCTGACCGACTGGTTCGCCGACGACCACGAGGCGCCGCTGCACTGGGAACCCTCCGGCCAGGACTTCCTGTCGCCCGCGCTGACCGAGGCGCACGCGATGCTCCGGGTCCTGCCGGCCGCGGACTTCCCCGGCTGGCTCGCCCGGTTCGTACCGGCGCTCACCGCGGGGGAACCGTGCTCCCTGCTCACCCCGCCGGTGGTCTCGGACTACTCCGACCCGCAGATCGGGCATCTGCTCGGCCTCACCATGAGCCGGGCGGCGGGGCTGCGCGCCATCGCCGGAGCCCTGCCCGCGGGGCCGGCCCGCACGGCCGTGGAGGAGTCGGTCGCGGCCCATCTGGCGGTGGGGCTCCCGGCCGTCTCGTCGGGCGAGTTCAACTCCGACCACTGGCTGGCCACGTACGCGGCGCTGGCCCTGGACACGGCACCCGGACACTGATCCGGACCACCGCGACGGCGCTTCGGGGACCGGCCCCGTACCGGCTCCGCAGCCATCCGCCCGGCAGGCCCGGTGTCAGTGGGGTCTGGTAGGAATTTGGCTGTGAGCAGCGACGACGAGCAGCACGGGGACCCCGGCGACGAGGGCCCCGAGCAGCTTGCTCTCATCAGGGAGACGGTGCGGCGCACCCCGGTGCCCCGGGCCAAGCCGCGCACCTGGCGCGGGGCCGCCCTCGCCAGGGAGCTGCCCGTGGCGCGGGTCGTGGTGAACAAGGGGGTGCTCCACCTCGACCAGTTCTTCGACTACGCCGTACCGGAGGAGCTGGACGAGGCGGCCCAGCCGGGGGTCCGGGTGCGGGTCAGGTTCGGGGCGGGGAGCCGTACGGTGCGCGCGGGCCGCCGTGAGGGCGGGGGGCTGATCGACGGCTTCGTGGTCGAGCGCCGGGCCGAGTCCGATTACTCGGGACCGCTCGCCGCACTCGCCGCGGTGGTGTCACCCGAGCCGGTGCTCAGCCCCGAACTGCTCGGGCTGGCCCGCGCGGTCGCCGACCGGTACGCGGGCAGTCTCGCCGACGTCCTGCAACTGGCCGTGCCGCCGCGGAACGCACGGGCCGAGGGCAAACCCTCCCCCGAGCCGCTGGAGCCGCCCCCCGCACCGGAGCCGGGCACCTGGACGCGGTACGGCCAGGGGCCGGGCTTTCTGCGGGCGCTGGCATCCGGCGGGGCACCGCGGGCCGTGTGGACCGCGCTGCCCGGACCGCACTGGCCGCAGGAGCTGGCGCTCGCCGTCGCCGCCGCACTGTCCGCGGGGCGCGGGGCGCTCGTCGTGGTGCCCGACGGCCGGTCGGCCGCCCGGGTGGACGCAGCGCTCACGGCGGTGCTCGGCCCCGGACACCACGCGCTGCTCACCGCCGACGCCGGCCCCGAGAAGCGGTACCGGCAGTGGCTCGCGGTGCGGCGCGGCGCCGTGCGGGCCGTGGTGGGCACCCGCGCCGCGATGTTCGCACCCGTCCAGGAGCTCGGACTCGCCGTCATCTGGGAGGACGGCGACGCCAGCCACAGCGAACAGCACGCACCCCTGCCGCACGCCCGCGAGGTTTTGCTGCTGCGCGCCGCGCACGACAAGTGCGCCTTCCTGCTGGGCAGTACGAGCTGCACGGTGGAGGCCGCCCAGCTCGTCGAGACCGGCTGGGCCGCCCCGCTCGTCGCCGACCGGGAGCAGGTCAGGGCCGCCGCGCCCCTCGTGAGGACCGTGGGCGATCTCGATCTGGCACGGGATGAGGGAGCCAGGGCGGCCAGGCTGCCCAGCCTCGCCTGGCAGGCCGTGCGGGACGGCCTCCGCAGCGGCCCCGTCCTGGTGCAGGTGCCGCGCAGGGGCTATGTGCCGAGACTCTCCTGCGAGCGCTGCCGTACGCCGGCCCGCTGCGCGCACTGCTCGGGCCCGCTGGAAGCGCCGGACGAGCGGACGCTGACATGTGGCTGGTGCGGACGCGACGCGACCGGCTGGCACTGCCTGGAGTGCGGTCATACGAGACTGCGCGCCCAGGTCGTGGGCGCGCGGCGGACGGCGGAGGAGCTGGGCCGGGCGTTTCCCGCGGTGCCCGTACGGACCTCGGGCCGCGATCATGTGCTGGAGACCGTGGACGGTCGGCCCGCCCTGGTGGTGAGCACCCCCGGCGCGGAACCGGTCGCCGAAGGCGGTTATGCCGCTGCGCTGCTCCTCGACGGCTGGGCGATGCTGGGCCGGCCCGATCTGCGTGCGGGGGAGGAGGCGCTGCGCCGCTGGATCGACGCGGCGGCGCTGGTACGCAGCCAGGGCGAGGGCGGCACGGTGGTCGTCGTCGCCGAGCCGACGCTCCGCCCCGTACAGGCGCTGGTCCGCTGGGATCCGGCCGGACACGCGGTCCGGGAGCTGGCCGACCGGGCGGAGCTGGGCTTCCCGCCGGTCTCGCGGATGGCCGCGGTGTCCGGGCGGGCGCAGACACTGGAGGAGTTCCTCGGCGCGGTCCGGCTGCCGCGGGACGCCGAGGTGCTGGGCCCCGTGCCGGTCATTCCCGCCGACCCCAACAGGCCCCGGAGGCCCGGCGATCCACCGCCGGGCGAGAGCTGGGAGCGGGCGCTGGTCCGGGTGCCGCCCGGCAGTGGAGCCGCACTCGCCATGGCGCTCAGGACGGCGCAGGCGGCGCGGCTGACCCGGGGTGGCGATCCGGTACGGATCAGGGTCGACCCGCCGGACATCGGCTGACGCGGGGTGGGCCGATGGGGGTGCGGGGAAGGCGACTTGGGCGGCTCGGCGGCCTGACCGCCGTACGGCCTGACCTGACCTTCCGCCAGGTCCGCCCTACCGGCCGATTGCCCGAACCGCCCTACCACTTGATTCGCCGTTCGCCCTGATCGCCCCACGCCCCGCCCCACCGGTCCGGCCGTGCGCGCCATCGCCCAGCTACGCGACTGCTCACGCGACTGCCCCCGGCGCGATGCGGCGCGAGGGGCAGTCGATGCGGGGCGGGAGCCGTGAACACGGCGGGCCTGCGGCCGGATTTGCGGGGGATCAGGCGGGCTTACGGCCGGGTTCTCCGGGGATCAGGCGGGCCTGCGGCCCGGTTCACCGGGGATCAGCCGTTGCGCGGCCCCGGGAAGGCAGTCGGGCGTGCCTCCTCGCGCAGCGCGTGGGCGCCCGGTGTCGGCTGCGGCGGCATGGACCGCGCCGCCGGCACGGACGGCAGGCCGGGTGAGACCGGCAGATCGTGCGGGGGAGTGGCCGGCCGGCCCTCCTCGTCGGTGGCGGGACTCTCCGGTTCGGCGGTCGTGGTGGCGGCCACGGCAGCGGCGGCCGACGCCCGCCGGGTGCCGTATCTGCGGTGCACCGCCTGCTTGGTGACTCCGAGCGCCGACCCCACCGCGTCCCACGAGAAGCCCAGCGACCGGTCGAAGTCCACCGCGGCCGTCACCAGGGTCTCGACGCTGTCCCGGAGTTCCTGGGCCAGCCGGACGGTCGGCGCGGGGGCCCTGCCGTAGACGACGAAGCCCGTAGAAGGGCCGGAGCGGCGCGGGCGGTAGACATTGCCCAGCTGAGCGGTGAGGGTGCGCAGGGCGTCCACCTGACGGCGGACCCGCTCGATGTCTCTGACCAACAGGTGCAGGCTGGCCCGCGCTTGGGCGTCGTGGGTTGCGTGGTCGGCCATGAACAAGCCTCTCGAACCGGCGTGGAAATGGATCGGGCCGCGCTGCTTCCACGGCCCACTCTGCTTCGGACGGGTTTTCAGGGAATCCCGGTGTGCTGGACCCGCTTTGGTCTGCGGTTTCGGTGTGCGGGTCTTCTCTTCGTTTCGGTCAATCTCTCTTGACCAACGCTCCACCTGCTGTTCTGGTCACGCTGCGGGGCGTAGGGGCATATGCGAGGGGCGCGCGGCGGTGCGTACGCCCCCTCGGAGCAGGCCCGTAGACTGGTGCGCCGCTCATAGTCGTGCGCAGTCGGTCAGCCGTGCGCAGCCGGTCCGAGAGGCATCCAGTGAAACTCGTCTTCGCAGGCACCCCCGAGGTCGCCGTACCCGCCCTGGACGCGCTCATCGAATCGGGCCGGCACGAGGTGGCCGCCGTGGTGACCCGCCCCGACGCCCCCGCGGGGCGCGGCAGGCGGCTGGTGGCGAGTCCGGTCGCGCAGCGCGCGGATGAGGCGGGCATCGAGGTGCTGAAGCCGGCCAGGCCGCGGGACGAGGACTTCCTCGCCCGGCTGCGCGAGATCGGCCCCGACTGCTGCCCGGTCGTGGCCTACGGGGCGCTGCTGCCCAAGACCGCCCTCGACGTGCCGGCCCGCGGCTGGGTCAATCTGCACTTCTCGCTGCTGCCGGCCTGGCGGGGCGCAGCGCCGGTACAGCATTCGGTCATCGCGGGTGACGAAGTGACCGGTGCCTCCACCTTCCTGATCGAGGAGGGTCTCGACTCGGGCCCGGTCTACGGGGTGCTCACCGAGGAGGTGCGGCCCACCGACACCAGCGGTGATCTCCTCACCCGGCTCGCCTTCGCGGGCTCGGGCCTGCTGGTGGCGACCATGGACGGGATCGATGACGGCACTCTGCACGCGGTGCCCCAGCCGGCCGAAGGGGTCTCGCTCGCCCCGAAGATCACCGTCGAGGACGCCAGGGTGGACTGGACGGCCCCGGCGATGCGGGTGGACCGTCTGGTGCGCGGCTGCACACCCGCGCCCGGTGCCTGGACCGTCTTCCGGGGCGAGCGCCTCAAGCTGGTCTCCCTCGCCCCGGTCACCGACCGTACGGACCTGGCCCCCGGCGAACTGGCCGTCGCGAAGAACAGCGTGCACGTGGGCACCGGCTCGCACGCGGTGGAGCTGCACTGGGTCCAGCCGCAGGGCAAGAAGCCGATGCGCGCGGCGGACTGGGCACGCGGGGTGCGGATCGCCGCGGGTGAACTCATCGGCGAGTAGCGCCCATGTGACCAGGTGAGAGCACCCGGCCGGGCGGCCCGCCGTGCCGGACGTACGCTGAGAGGGTTCGTCCCCTCATCCTCAGCGGAGCACCTTTCACGTGACCGAGCAGCCTCGCCGCCGTCCCGCGCAGCAGTCGCGCCGGCAGCCGAACCAGCAGCCGAAGCCCTACCGCCGCCCGCAGAAGGACCCGGTGCGGCTCCTCGCCTTCGAAGTGCTGCGGGCGGTCGACGAGCGGGACGCGTACGCCAACCTCGTCCTGCCGCCGCTGCTGAAGAAGGCCCGCGAGAAGCCGGACTTCGACGGGCGGGACGCGGCGCTCGCCACCGAGCTGGTCTACGGGACGCTACGCAGACAGGGCACGTACGACGCGGTCATCTCGGCCTGTATCGACCGTCCGCTGCGCCAGGTCGACCCGCCGGTGCTCGATGTGCTGGCCCTCGGCGCGCACCAGCTGCTCGGGACCCGCATCCCCACCCACGCCGCGGTCTCGGCGAGTGTGGAACTGGCCCGGGTGGTGCTCGGTGACGGGCGGGCCAAGTTCGTCAACGCCGTACTGCGCAAGGTCGCGGCCGACGATCTCGACGGCTGGCTGGAGCGGGTCGCCCCGCCGTACGACGAAGACGCCGAGGCCCATCTCGCCGTGGTCCACTCGCACCCCCGCTGGATCGTCTCCGCGCTGTGGGACTCGCTCGGCGGTGGCCGGGCCGGGATCGAGGACCTGCTCGAAGCGGACAACGAACGCCCCGAGGTCACCCTGGTCGCCAGGCCGGGCCGCTCCACCACCGAGGAGCTGACCGGCGCGGCCGGTGCGGATTCCGCGCTGCCCGGCCGCTGGTCGCCGTATGCCGTCCGGCTCGCCGAGGGCGGCGAACCCGGTGCGTTCGAAGCGGTGCGCGACGGGCGTGCGGGGGTCCAGGACGAGGGCAGCCAGCTCGTCGCCGCCGCCCTGGCGAACGCGCCGCTGGAGGGCCGCGACGAGCGCTGGCTCGACGGCTGCGCGGGCCCCGGCGGCAAGGCCGCCCTGCTGGCCGCGCTCGCCGCACAGCGCGGCGCCCTGCTCCTGGCGTCCGAGAAGCAGCCGCACCGCGCCCGGCTCGTCGAGCGGACACTGACCGGCAACCCGGGCCCGTACCAGGTGATCGCGGCCGACGGCACCAGGCCGCCCTGGCGCCCCGGCTCCTTCGACCGGGTGCTGATGGATGTGCCCTGCACCGGGCTCGGCGCGCTGCGCCGCAGGCCCGAGGCACGGTGGCGGCGGCGCCCCGAGGACCTGGAGGGTTTCGCCCCGCTGCAGCGGGGTCTGCTCCGCGAGGCGCTGAACGCCGTACGGGTCGGTGGCGTCGTCGGGTACGCGACCTGCTCACCGCATATCGCGGAGACGCGGGCGGTGGTCGAGGACGTCCTGAAGGGGCGCGGCGGACAGCCCGTGGAGGCCGAGTGGATCGACGTCAGGCCGCTGATGCCGGGGGTCGCGGCGGTGGGCGAGGGCCCTGACGTACAGCTGTGGCCGCATCTGCACGGCACCGACGCGATGTATCTGGCCCTGCTGCGGCGCACCGCCTGATCCGCGGACCGGCTCGCACCGGGGCCCGTGCGGAGGCGCGCGCGGCGGACCGGGACCGGTGCCAGTGGCCCGGACGGAGCCACGGACGGCCCCGGGGCACCGGTGTATGCGAGGTTTGCGCGGTGTGTGCGGTTCCCCGGCCCCCTCCGGCCCCTGCGATGGCGGGCAACTGGGCCGGGGCATGGCAGGCTTGGGGCATGGCCGTGCAGATCAACCCCAGCATCCTGTCCGCCGACTTCTCCCGGCTCGCGGAGGAGGCGAAGGCCGTCGAAGGCGCCGACTGGCTCCATGTCGACGTGATGGACAACCACTTCGTACCCAATCTGACCCTCGGGGTCCCCGTGGTGGAAGCGCTCAGCCGGGCCACGGAGACCCCGCTCGACTGCCACCTCATGATCGAGGACGCGGACCGCTGGGCCCCGCAGTACGTCGAGGCGGGCGCGGGCTCCGTCACGTTCCACGCGGAAGCCGCCGCCGCCCCGGTACGGCTCGCGCGGGAGATCAGGGCCAAGGGCGCTCGGGCCTCCATGGCGCTGAAGCCCGCGACGCCCATCGAGCCCTACGAGGACCTGCTCCCCGAGCTCGACATGCTGCTGATCATGACGGTGGAGCCGGGCTTCGGCGGCCAGTCCTTCCTCGACATCATGCTGCCGAAGATCCGCCGCACCCGTGAGCTGATCTCCAAGCACGGCCTCGAACTCTGGCTCCAGGTCGACGGCGGGGTCTCCGCCTCGACCATCGAGCGGTGCGCCGAGGCCGGTGCGGACGTCTTCGTCGCGGGCTCCGCTGTCTACGGCGCGGACGACCCGGCGGCGGCGGTCCGTATGCTCCGCCACCAGGCGCAGGAGACCACGGCGGCGGCGGGCTGGGCCTGCGGCCACTGAGCGGCCGGGGAATGAACGCGGCCTTACGGGGCTGATCAAGTGGTGCCGGGTCTGACAGGATGGCGGATCCGGGTGTGTACGGCAGTAGTGAACAGCAGTAGTGAGGAGATCGCGGTGTCTGCAATGTCGGCGGGCAGATCAGCCCTGCGGATGGGACCCGCGGAGCTGGTGCAAGCGGCGGCCATGGCGCGTCGCTTCTACCTGGAGGGCAAGTCCAAGATCCAGATCGCCGAGGAGTTCGGCGTCAGCCGGTTCAAGGTCGCGCGGGTCCTGGAGACGGCGCTGGAGCGCGATCTCGTACGGATCGAGATCCGGGTCCCAGCGGAGCTGGACGCCGAGCGCTCCGACGCGCTCCGCGCCCGCTACGGGCTGCGCCACGCGGTCGTCGTCGAGTCCCCCGCGGACGCGGCGGACGACGCCCCGGACCCGGAGAACCTGGGCGAGGTGGCCGCCGACCTGCTCGGCGAGCTGGTGACCGAGGGCGATGTGCTGGGCCTGGCCTGGGGACGCTCCACCATCCACATGGCGGCGGCGCTCAGTTCGCTGCCGCCGTGCACGGTCGTCCAGCTGACGGGTGTGTACGACGCGGGGACCGCCGAGCGCGGCTCCGTCGAGGCGGTACGGCGCGCGGCGCAGGTCTCCGGGGGAGAGGCGCACCCCATCTACGCCCCGATGCTGCTGCCGGACCCGGCCACCGCCGCCGCGCTCCGCAACCAGACGGGCATCGCGCGGGCCTTCGAGTACTTCGACAAGGTCACCGTGGCCGCGGTATCCATCGGCTCGTGGGAGCCGGGCATCTCGACGGTCCACGACATGCTCAGCGACGCCGAGCGGGCGCACTACGCCTCGCTGGGGGTCGCCGCCGAGATGTCCGCGCACCTCTTCGACGCCGAGGGACGGCGGGTCGGCCGCGACCTGGGCGAGCGGTGCATCACCGTCGAGGCCGACCGGCTGCGCCGGATCCCCGAGGTCGTGGCGATCGCGGGCGGTCAGCGCAAGGCGGCGGCGATCGGCGCCGTTCTGAAGTCGGGCCTGGTCACCAGCCTGGTCACCGATACGGCTGCGGCCGATTTCCTGCTGACGGAGACCGGGCCGGGGCCGCGCCCCGCACTGGAGCGCGCGGACCCCGACGGGGTCTGAGGACGGCGGGGCCTGCCGGACCGCGTCACCCGCGCTCAGTCCCGGCCCCTGGCCTTCTTGAACCGGGCCAGCCCCTCGGAGAGTTCGAGCAGTGGCTCGGGATAGTCGTACGCGGCGCGCTCGGCCCCCCGGAGCTTCCACGGCTCGTGCGCGGCGGCGCCGTCGAGGCCGGCCAGCTCCGGCACCCAGCGGCGTACGTACTCGCCCCGCGGGTCGTAGCGCTTGCCCTGGGTCACCGGGTTGAACACCCGGTTCGGCCTGCTGTCCGTGCCGGTGCCCGCCACCCACTGCCAGTTGAGCTGGTTGTTGGCGATATCGCCGTCCACCAGCAGCTCCAGGAAGTGCCGGGCGCCGACCCGCCAGTCCACGTACAGCGTCTTGGCGAGGAAACTCGCGGTGAGCAGGCGCCCCCGGTTGTGCATCCAGCCCTCGTGCCGCAGCTGGCGCATGGCCGCGTCCACCACCGGATATCCGGTGCGCCCCTCCTTCCACGCGGTGATCTCGCGCGCGGCGGACCGCTCGGAGCGCCAGTGGTCGTGCTGTGAGCGGTAGTCGTCGGATGCGGCCGCCGGGCGCGCGGTCAGTACCTGGTGGTGGAAGTCCCGCCAGCAGAGCTGTCGTACGAACGCGTCGCCCCCGGCGCCGCCCTTCCGGGTGGCGCCGTGCGCCAGCTCGACGGGGGAGAGGGTGCCGAAGTGCAGATGCGGCGAGAGTCTGGACGTCAGGTCGCCCGGCAGGTCGTCGTGGTGGTCCTCGTACCCGGCGAGCCCGTTCCGCTGCCAGGCCGACCAGCGGGCGCGTCCCTCGCGCTCACCTCCGGCGGCCAGCCCCTCCGAGGCCCCGGACACCTCCTTGCGGGACGGCAGCCGGTCGGACCGGGCGTCGTCCGGCACCCGTACCGTGCGCGGCGCGCCCTGGACGGCGCGCAGCCGCTCGTCCGACCAGCGCCTGAAGTACGGCGTGAAGACCGCGAAGTGGTCCGATGAGGCGGGGGTGACCGCGCCCGGCGGTACGGCGGTGATCACCGCGTCGTGGACGTGCAGCCGCCTGCCGTCCGACTCCAGCGCCGTGCGCAGCCGCTCCTCCCGGTGCTGGGCGTACGCGCTGACCCCGGCCGCCAGGTGCACATCGGCGGCGTCCGTCTCCGAGGCCACCCGGCAGACCTCCCGGACGGCGTCGCCCGACCGCACGACGAGCCGGCCGCCACGCTCCCGCAGCCCGGCGTCCAGGTCGGCCAGGCAGTCGGCGAGAAAGGCCCGCCGGTTGGGCGGGGCGAACCCGGCCGACTCGATGGCCTCGTCCCGTACGAACAGCGGCACCACCTCGTCCGCCGACGCGAGCGCCGCCCGCAACGGCGGATTGTCGTGCAGCCGGAGGTTGGAGGTGAACAGGGCGACCGACACGGTCATGCGCCACTCCTGGTGGTCGGGGATGCGGTGGTGTGGTGTGTGTGGGCGAAGCTGAGGGGTGAGCGGCCGGTGTGGGTGGAGCCGGGTGGTCAGCGGCCGGTGCGGGCGGGCTCCTGACGGCCGGTGCCCGAACGCTCCGCCGCCCCGGTGATATTGCGGGCCATGCCGCCGAAGACGGAGGAATGGAACGGCGCGACACTCCACCAGTACGCGTGTCCGAGCAGCCCCCGGGGGTGGAAGAGGGCGCGCTGATGGTAGCGGGTGCGCCCCTGGTCGTCCTGGTCCACGGACATCTCCAGCCAGGCGAGTCCGGGCAGCCGCATCTCGGCCCGCAGCCGCAGCAGCCGGCCGGGCTCGATCGCCTCGACCCGCCAGAAGTCCAGCGAGTCGCCGACCCTGAGCCGCTGGGCGTCCCTGCGCCCGCGGCGCAGCCCGACCCCGCCGGCCAGCCGGTCCAGTGAGCCGCGCACGGTCCACGCGAACGGGAAGGAGTACCAGCCGTGCTCGCCCCCGACGCCCTCGATGATCCGCCAGAGGGCCTCGGGGGTCGCGTCCGTGATGAGCCGCCGCCGGTCCGTGTAGAGGCTGCCGCCCGACCAGTCGGGGTCCGTGGGCAGCGGATCGCTGGGGGCGCCGGGCAGCGCGGCGGACGACCAGCGGGTGGTGACCTGGGCGTCCTGCACCCGCTGGAGGGCCAGTTGGAGTGCCCTGTCGAAGGTGAACGGCACACCGGGGGCGTCCGGCACATACCGCGCGATGTCGTGCTCGTGGCACACGACCTCGTAGCGCAGTGACTCGGCGAGCGGCCGGGCGAGCGAGCGCGGTACGGGGGTGACCAGACCGATCCAGTGACTGGACAGCCGCGGCGAGAGCATCGGCACCGGCAGGATGAGCCGGTGCGGAAGGCCCGCGACCGCGGCGAAGCGGCGCATCATGTCCCGGTACGTCATGACGTCGGGCCCGCCGATGTCGAAGGAGCGGTGCACGTCGTCCGGCATCCGGGCGCTGCCCACGAGGTACCGCAGCACGTCCCGCACGGCGATCGGCTGGATCCGGGTGCTGACCCAGCTGGGTGTGACCATGACCGGCAGCCGCTCGGTGAGATAGCGCAGCATCTCGAAGGAGGCGGAGCCGGAGCCGATGATGACCGCGGCCCGCAGCACGGTGACCGGTACCCCCGATCCGAGGAGGACACGGCCGACCTCGGCCCGTGAGCGCAGATGCGGCGAAAGCTCCCGCTCCGGTACGTCGTCGGGGGTGAGGCCGCCCAGATAGACGATCCGCCGGACCCCGGCGGCCCTGGCCTGTTCGCCGAAGATCCTGGCCGCCCTGCGGTCCTTCTCCTCGAAGCCCGAGCCGGTGTTCAGCGCGTGCACCAGGTAGTAGGCCACGTCGATGCCCCGCATCGCGGCGGCGACCGACCCGGCGTCGGTGACGTCTCCGCGGACGACTTCCGCCCGTCCGGCCCAGGGGTGGTCGCGCAGTTTCTCCGGGGTCCTGGCGAGACAGCGGACGCGATGCCCGGCGTCGAGCAGTTCGGGCACGAGCCGGCCGCCGATGTAGCCCGTCGCCCCGGTCACCAGGCAGTGCGGTGCGGGTGAGGCGGGCGGGGGTGCCGCTTCGCTGTCGCTCATGGGGCCTCCGCGTCCTGTCGGTTTCATTCCTTTTTCCGCCGTCCCCCCCCGGTGTTCCCATCCTCGCTTCTCCCCGGGTTCTGTCCATGAACGCGACAGCGGGACACGGCTAGGCTGATCGCGTGACCAGTACAGATGACCGGGACGGCGTGACAGCCGGGGACGCGCCGCCGGATCTGCGGGCCTTCGCCGTGGAGATGCGCCGGATGAACGGTGAGATCAACCGGCTGGTGCACAGCTTCGCCATCGGCCAGGGTCTGCATCCCACCGATGTGCAGGCCCTCGCGGCGATCCTGGACGCCGACGAGCCGCTCACGCCGGGCGGTCTGAGGGAGCGTCTGGGGCTGACCTCCGGTGCGGTCACGGCCTGTGTGGACCGGCTGGAGCGGGCCGGACACATCCGGAGGTCCCGGGAGAGCGCCGACCGCCGCATGGTCCACCTCCACTACGAGAGCGGGGCGCGGGCGGCGGCACGCGCCTACTTCAGGCCGCTCGCCGCGGCCACCGAGAACGCCCGTGACCACTTCAGCGAAGCTGAGCTGTCCGTGGTGCTCAGGTTCCTCACGGCGATGAACGGCGAACTCGCCGGGATACGCGCGCCCAGGGGCTGAGTGCCCGCCGGATCCGGTGGGTGCCGCACACGATAAGTTCCCTCAATCATTGAGATTGTTTACCATCGATATTGTCGGCAACAGGGTGCCTCAGCCCGGGGAGAACCATGACCACCACCACCCGCCGGGCCCGCTGGCTGGTCCCCGCGCTGCTGCTCGTCGTCTGGCTCGCCATCGGCGGCACGCTCGGTCCGTACGCCGGCAAACTCAGCCAGGTCGCCACCAACGACCAGGCCGCCTTCCTGCCCCAGAACGCCGAGTCCACCCGGGTCACGCACGAGCAGGACGCGTTCCGGCAGCAGGAGACCCTGCCGGCCATCGTCGTCTGGACAGCTCGCGGCGGCGGCCGGACCGGCGCGGATCAGCGGGCCGCCGCCTCACGTGCGCTCGCCTCCCTCGCGGGCAGCCCCGGCGTCGTCGGCAGGCCGTCCCCCGCGCTCCCGTCCCGGGACGGCAGAGCACTGGAGGGGGTGGTGCAGCTACGGCCCGACCTCGGCGACCGGCTCGCACCCACCGTCGACCGGATCCGGGCGGCGGCCGCCCGGACACCGGGCACCGTCGCGCAGGTGGCGGGCCCGGCGGCCAGCCAGGCCGATCTCTCCGACGCCTTCTCCGGCATCGACACCCTGCTCCTCGGTGTCGCCCTGATCGTGGTGCTCGTCATCCTGGTGCTGGTCTACCGGAGCCTCTTGCTGCCCGTGATCATCATTCTGGGCGCGGTCTTCGCACTCGGTCTCGCCTGCGCCATCGTCTACGCCCTCGCCTCGGCCGGCCATGTCCGGGTGGACGGCCAGGTGCAGGGGATCCTCTCCATCCTCGTCATCGGCGCCGCCACCGACTACGCACTCCTGCTCACGGCCCGCTTCCGGGAGGAACTCGCCGTACGCGGCGAACGGATCCCGGCCATGCGCGCGGCTCTGCGGCGCTCCGTCGCCGCGATCGTGGCGAGCGGTGCCACCGTGGCTCTCGGCCTGCTGGCCCTGCTGCTCAGTGATCTCACCAACAACCGCGCCCTGGGTCCTGTGGGTGCCATTGGCATCGTCTGCGCCATGGCGAGCGCGCTGACCTTCCTGCCCGCCGTACTGGTGCTGCTCGGCCGGGCCGCGTACTGGCCCGCCAGGCTCCGGAGCGCCGAGGACCGGGCGCGCGGGCACGGGGTGTGGACCCGCGTGGCGGCGCTGGTCGACCGCGCCCCGCGCAAGGTCTGGGCGGTCTCGCTCGTCGTCCTCGTGGCCTGCGCGGCGTTCTCGCCCACCCTCGCGTCGAAGGGTGTCCCGCTCAACGAGATCTTCGTCAACGACGAGCCGTCCGTCGCCGCCCAGCAGACACTGAGCAGGCACTTTCCCGGCGGATCCGGCAACCCGGCGGTCGTCGTCGCCGACGCCTCCCGGATCAGGCAGGTGACCGCCGCGGTCGAGCACACCGACGGTGTCGCGTCGGCCGCTCCCGTGACGGCGTCGGGCCGCCCGGGGGCCGGCAAACCGCTGGTCGTCCGGGGGCGCTTCGAACTCGACGCGACGCTGAGCAGCCCCGCCGACAGCGACGCGGCGAAGCGGACCGTGGCCAGGTTGCGCAGCGCGGTGCACGGCGTACCAGGCGCCGGGGCCCTGGTCGGCGGCTACACCGCGCAGCAGTACGACACGGAGAAGACCGCGGAGCGCGACCGCACGGTCATCGTGCCGGTGGTCCTCGCGATCATCCTGGTCATCCTCATCGGACTCCTCCGCTCACTGCTCATGCCGGTGCTGCTCGTCGCCAGCGTCGCCCTCAACTACCTGGCGACGCTGGGGGTGGCGTCCCTGGTCTTCCGGCACCTCTTCGGATTCACCGGCACGGACGCGTCGGTACCCCTCTACGGCTTCGTCTTCCTGGTGGCCCTCGGAGTGGACTACAACATCTTCCTGATGTCCCGGGTCAGGGAGGAGTCCCTGGTGCACGGCGCCCGCCAGGGTGTGCTGCGCGGGCTCACCGCCACCGGGGGCGTCATCACATCGGCCGGGGTGGTGCTCGCCGCGACCTTCGCCGCGCTGGGGGTGATCCCGCTGGCCTTCCTGGTCCAGGTGGCGTTCATCGTCGCCTTCGGGGTGCTGCTGGACACCCTGGTCGTACGGTCCCTGCTGGTTCCCGCGCTGGTACGGGACCTGGGACCGGTCGCCTGGTGGCCGGGCGTGCTCAGCCGGACGGCCGATCCGGAGGCGGCCGATCCGGAGGCGGGCGGCCCGCCGGCGGGCCACGACCGGGCCTCCGGCCCCGCCCGCTGACAGCCCGTCCGGTGGCACCGGCGAGAGAAAACCGCCCCGAGGACGTCTACTGAAGGTCGGACGAGCGAAGGGTTGACACCCCATGACGGACCACCGGGGCCGGCGCAGCGATGTCATCGTGATCGGTGCGGGGCTTGCCGGTCTCGCCTGCGCCGCGGATCTGTGCCGCGAGGGGCTGTCCGTGAGTCTGCTGGAGGCATCGGACACGGCGGGCGGCCGTATGCGCACCGACCGGCGGGACGGATTCCTCCTCGACCGCGGCTTCCAGGTCTTCAACACCTCCTACCCGCAGGTCAAACAGCGGATGTGGCTCCGAGGGCTGCGGCTGCGCCCCTTCACCCCCGGGGCCCTGGTGCACACACCGTCGGGGCGGCTGCGGTTCAGCGACCCGACCCGGCGGCCCGGTGTGGCGGTGGACCTGCTGTCGCTGCGGCCGATCGCGGGCCGGCGCGACCTGCTGGCGCTCGGGCTGCTCTCCGCGCGTGATCTGTTCGGCCCGGCGAGCACGGTGAAGCGCGCGGCCGACCGTACGACCCGCACCGCGCTCGCCGACGCCGGGATCTCCGAGCAGCTCGTCGAGGTGTTCTTCCGGCCCTTCCTCTCCGGTGTCTTCCTGGAGGACAGCCTCGAAACCTCGTCGCGCTTCTTCCACCTGGTCTGGCGCAGCATGCTCCGGGGCACCCAGTGCCTGCCCGCCGCGGGCATCGGGGCCGTACCCGCCCAGCTGGCGGGCGCGCTGCCGCCCGGGGTGCTCAGACCCGGCACCCCCGTGCGGGCGCTCACGGACACGGGTGTCGAGCTGCCGGACGGTACGGAACTCCATGCGCCCCGGGTGGTGGTCGCGACCGGTCCGGACATGGCGGCGCGGCTGCTGCCCGGCCTCGCCGTCCCCGAGACCCGTACCGTCACGACTTACTACCACGCGGCCCCGCAGCCGCCGCTGCACGAGCCGACCCTGCTGGTCGACAGCGCGCAGCGCTTCCTCAACACCTGTGTACTGAGCGAGGTCGCCCCCACCTACGCCCCGGCCGAGCGTTCCCTGATCTCCACATCCGTCCTCGGGCGTGGCAGCCCGGGGGAGGAGGCGAGGCTGCGCGGAGCGCTCGCCGAGGCGTACCGCGCCGACACCTCGTCCTGGGAGCTCCTCGCCCCGTACACGGTGGAGGGCGCGCTGCCCGCCATGACGTCGCCCTGGCCGCTGAGCCGTACGACGCGGGTGACCGCCGGGCGCTATGTGTGCGGGGACCACCGGGCCACCGGCTCCGTGCAGGGGGCGCTGGCCTCCGGGGCGCGGGCGGCACGCGAAGTCCTTGAGGACCGGAGCGACCCGCACGGAGCGGTGTGAGCCCGCACCCCCCACCGGTCCGGCCGGTTCGGGGGAACATACGAGAGCGGCCCTCCCGCCCCTGGTGGAAGCCACAGAAGAGGGGGCGGGCATTCGCCAGCCGGGACCCCATCGGCGATGATGGCCTAGGAGCCGCAGCCTGATCCTCTGCCGGACGGAGCTGACTTCCCGCCCGCCCATTCTGTAATAACCGCAGGTGAGAGAGTTAGTATGCGTTTCCTCAATGACCTGAAGCCGCCGTACGATCTGACGTACGACGATGTGTTCATGGTGCCGAGCCGTTCCGCTGTCGGCTCCCGTCAGGGCGTCGATCTGTCCGCCCCCGACGGGACCGGTACCACCATTCCGCTCGTCGTCGCGAACATGACGGCCATCGCGGGCCGCCGGATGGCCGAGACGGTCGCCCGGCGCGGCGGTCTCGTCGTCATCCCGCAGGACATCCCGATCGAGGTCGTCACCGACGTCATCTCCTGGGTGAAGACGCGCCACCACGTCCTTGACACGCCCATCGTGCTCGCCCCGTCGCAGACCGTCGCCGACGCGCTGTCCCTGCTGCCCAAGCGCGCGCACAACGCGGGTGTCGTCGTCGACGAGGACGGCAGGCCGGTCGGTGTCGTGACCGATGAGGACCTGGCGGGTGTCGACCGCTTCACCCAGCTGTCCGAAGTCATGTCCGCCAAGGACCTGGTGCTCCTGGACGCGGACATCGACCCGCGTGAGGCGTTCAACCGGCTCGACGGCGCCAACCGCCGCTACGCGCCCGCCGTCGACGCGGACGGCAGGCTGGCCGGCATCCTGACCCGTAAGGGCGCCCTGCGCGCGACCCTCTACACCCCGGCCGTCGACGCCAGGGGCAGGCTGCGCATCGCCGCCGCGGTCGGGATCAACGGCGATGTCGCGGGCAAGGCCAAGCAGTTGCTCGACGCCGGCGCCGACACGATCGTCGTGGACACCGCACACGGCCACCAGGAGTCGATGATCGCCGCGGTCAGGGCGGTGCGGGCGCTCGACCCGCAGGTGCCGATCGTCGCGGGCAACATCGTGGCCGCCGAGGGCGTACGCGACCTCATCGAGGCGGGCGCCGACATCATCAAGGTGGGGGTCGGCCCCGGCGCCATGTGCACCACCCGGATGATGACGGGCGTGGGGCGTCCGCAGTTCTCCGCCGTACTCGAATGCGCCACGGAGGCGCGGAAGTTCGGCAAGCACGTCTGGGCCGACGGCGGGGTCAGGCACCCGCGTGACGTGGCGATGGCGCTGGCCGCCGGCGCGTCGAACGTCATGATCGGCTCCTGGTTCGCCGGGACGTACGAGTCACCCGGCGACATCCAGCAGGCCGCCGACGGCCGTTGGTACAAGGAGTCGTTCGGGATGGCGTCGGCGCGCGCCGTCCGCAACCGTACGAGCGAGGAGTCGGCCTACGACCGTGCCCGCAAGGGCCTGTTCGAGGAGGGCATCTCCACCTCGCGGATGTTCCTCGACCCGGCCCGTCCGGGTGTCGAGGACCTGATCGACTCGATCATCGCGGGCGTCCGCTCCTCCTGCACCTACGCCGGGGCCAACACCCTGGAGGAGTTCGCCGAGAGGGCGATCGTCGGCGTGCAGAGCGCCGCAGGCTACGCGGAGGGCAAGCCGCTGCACGCCAGCTGGGGCTGACCGTACCGACGCCGGAGCCGGTCCCTCTCCGCACGGGGCCGGCTCCAACGTCTGCGTCCCGCCGCCCCCTCCGGTGGCTCTCGTCCCGCCGGCACCTCCGGTGTGGCAACGCGCGGCGTATTGGCCGGAATCCGGCGTATGGAGCACCCCGTAACGGGTAGCCGGGATCGCGGAACGTCTCGGAGAGAGCGAAAACCGAAGAACGAGAGAGGGAGTACACCGTGCCCCTGGCGACCACAGTCCCGCCCGGTCCCGCTCCGCTCGCCGATCAGCTGCCCGGCCGGGCTCCAGGACAACTCCCTTACGTGGCGCACCCATCGAAGGTCGCACCGAACGACGCACGCGCACTCTCCCGGCTCTTCTTCGCGGCCCTCGACACCACCGATGAGGGGACCCGCGCACACCAGTACGCGCGCAACACGCTGATCGAACTGAACCTCTCGCTCGTCAGATTCGCGGCCGCCCGGTTCCGCAGCCGCTCCGACCAGATGGAGGACATCGTCCAGGTCGGCACCATCGGGCTGATCAAGGCGATCGACCGGTTCGAGCTCTCCCGCGAAGTGGAGTTCGCGACGTTCGCGATGCCCTGCATCGTCGGTGAGATCAAACGCTTCTTCCGGGACACCAGCTGGTCCGTGCACGTCCCGCGGCGGCTCCAGGAACTGCGGATCACGCTGGCCAAGGCGTCCGACGAACTGCTCCAGTCCCTGGACCGCTCCCCGACCCCGGCCGAACTGGCCCGACATCTCGGGATGGACGAGGAGGAGGTCGTCGAAGGGCTGATCGCCGCCAACGGCTACACCGCGGGCTCCATCGACTCCACCGTCGAGGACAGGTCCGACGGCGGTGCCCGGACCCTGGCCGACCGGCTCGGCGAACACGACAGCGGTCTGGACCTCGTCGAGAACCTCACCGCGCTGAAACCGCTCATAGCCCGGCTCGGCGCCAGGGACCGCCGCATACTGCGGATGCGGTACGGCGACGAGCTGACCCAGTCGGAGATCGGCGCCGCACTGGGCGTCTCCCAGATGCATGTGTCCCGGCTGCTCGCCCGGATCACCGCACAACTGCGGACGGGGCTGCTCGGCCGGGAGTGACTCAGCCGACCGCCGGCTCCGCCGCCGGATGCGACCAGATCGCGCGGACCGTCTTGCCCGACGCGCGGGGGCTCACCTCGACCCGGCCGGCCAGCCGCAGCACCATGTGCCAGCCGAAGCCGCCGCCCCCGGTGAAGTCGGGCTCGCGCGCGACGGGGTGCGCCGGGCTGTCGTCGTCCATCTCCACCACCAGCACCCCCGGGTCGGCGGTCAGGCGCAGATGCCACCAGCCCGCGGTGTGGCGGGCCGCGTTGGCGACGAGTTCACTGATCACGAGCAGCACAGCGTCGACATCGGCCCAGGGACAGTTCTGGGACAGAAATCGGCTGGCGGCGTCGCGTGCCGTGGCGCTGTCTGCCAACGCTGAATCCATGACAACCACGGGCGGCTCCTCCGTCATCTTGTGCTCGCCTACCCCGCCTGGTCCGGTCCATCACTCCAGAATCGTCTTTTCGCCCCCAGCGGAATCGGCCGGGGCCGGGCGCCTCCGCGAAGGCCCCCGACGGCGGATCGCAGCGGTACCCGGCGCCCCGGCCGGCACGGTCCGCGCGGAGGCCCGCCGCGGCCCGTCGCAGCCCACCGCCGGGCCCGCGCAACAAATCGCCGGCAGCGGACCTGGAGACGCAACGGATCGCACAGTACTGCGCAATGGACGTGTCTTGTCCGCGCGGAGTCGCTGAACGTACCGTCGCTCTGTCCCCGGAAACCCCTTCTGTACCGTTCGAGGTCTGCCATGCCGCCGCTGCGTATCGCCCTGCTCCAGAGTTCCGGCCGCCCCGGCGACGTCGCGGCGAATCTGGCCGAGCTGGACGAGGCGGCGGGCCGTGCCGCGGCCTCGGGTGCCGGGCTGCTGGTCTGTCCCGAGCTGTTCCTCACCGGGTACGCGATCGGTGACGAGGTGCCCCGGCTGGCCGAGCCCGCCGACGGAGCGAGCGCGCGGGCCGTCGCGGGCATCGCGGCACGCCACGGGATCGCGGTGCTCTACGGCTACCCCGAACGCGAGGGTGACCGGATGTACAACGCGGCCCAGCTGATCGGCGCCGACGGAAACAGCCTGGCCGACTACCGCAAGACCCACCTCTTCGGCTGTTTCGAGCAGAAGTGGTTCACACCGGGGGACACCCCGGTCGTCCAGGCCGAGCTGGCCGGGCTCCGGATCGGGATCATGATCTGCTACGACGTGGAGTTCCCGGAGAACGTCCGGGCGCACGCTCTCGCCGGCACCGATCTGCTCCTGGTGCCCACCGCCCAGATGCACCCCTTCCAGTTCGTCGCCGAGTCCCTGGTGCCGGTCCGTGCCTTCGAGAACCAGCTGTACATCGCGTACGTCAACCGCACAGGGGACGAGGGCGAGTTCGAGTTCGTCGGCCTCAGCTGCCTGGCAGGACCCGACGGCACCGTCCGCGCCCGCGCCGGACGCGGGACGGAGCTTGTCACCGCCGACGCCGATCCCGCTCTGCTGAGCGCCTCGCGGGAGCAGAACCCGTACCTCCGCGACCGCCGCCCGGAGCTCTACCGCTCGCTGACCTGAGCCCAGCACGGCGACCGCCCAGCCTGACCGTCCGGCCTGACCGTCCGGCCCGAACACCCCGCCCGGCCCCGCCCGGCTGCCCCCGAACATCCCGCCCGGCCCCCGCCCGGCTGCCCCCGAACATCCCGCCCGACCCGGCCGCCTCCACCAGGCCGCCGCTGCCTTCAGCCGCCTCCGCGGCTTCCGCGCAAGGAGTCCGTACCCCATGACGTCCACGGTGCCCACCACCGCCGTTCAGCACCCCGACGGCCAGCCCCCGATCACCATGTTCGGGCCGGACTTCCCCTACGCCTATGACGACTTCCTCGCCCACCCGGCGGGCCTCGGCCAGATACCCGCCACCGAGCACGGCACCGAGGTCGCCGTGATCGGCGGCGGGCTCTCCGGGATCATCACCGCGTACGAGCTGATGAAGATGGGCCTCAAGCCGGTGGTGTACGAGGCGGACCGGATCGGCGGGCGGCTGCGCACCGTGGGCTTCGACGGCTGCGACCCCTCGCTCACCGCCGAGCTGGGCGCCATGCGCTTCCCGCCGTCCTCCACGGCGCTCCAGCACTACATCGACCTGGTGGGCCTGGAGACGAAGTCCTTCCCCAACCCGCTCGCCCCGGGCACCCCTTCGACCGTGGTCGACCTCAAGGGCGAGTCGCACTACGCCACTTCCGTCGACGACCTCCCGCAGGTCTACCGCGATGTGATGCACGCCTGGAACAGCTGCCTTGAGGAGGGCGCCGACTTCTCCGACATGAACCGCGCCCTGCGTGAGCGCGATGTGCCGCGGATCCGGGAGATCTGGGCGCGGCTGGTCGAGCGCCTTGACGACCAGACCTTCTACGGCTTCCTCTGCGGGTCCGAGGCGTTCGCCTCCTTCCGGCACCGGGAGATCTTCGGCCAGGTCGGCTTCGGTACGGGCGGCTGGGACACCGACTTCCCCAACTCCATCCTGGAAATCCTCCGGGTCGTCTACACCGAGGCGGACGACCACCACCGCGGGATCGTCGGCGGCTCGCAGCAGCTGCCGCTGCGGCTCTGGGAACGCGAACCGCAGAAGACCGTGCACTGGCCGTCCGGCACATCGCTGGCGTCCCTGCACGGCGGGGAGCCCCGCCCCGCGGTGACCCGGCTGCACCGTACAGCGGGCAACCGCGTGACCGTCACCGACGCGTCGGGCGACATCCGCACCTACCGGGCGGCGGTCTTCACCGCACAGTCCTGGATGCTGCTCTCCAAGATCGACTGCGATGACGCGCTCTTCCCCATCGACCACTGGACGGCGATGGAGCGCACCCACTACATGGAGTCGTCCAAGCTGTTCGTCCCGGTGGACCGGCCCTTCTGGCTCGACGAGGCCCTGGACGACGACGGCAACCCGACCGGGCGCGACACCATGTCGATGACGCTCACCGACCGGATGACCCGCGGCACCTATCTGCTGGACGACGGACCGGACAGGCCCGCCACCATCTGCCTCTCCTACACCTGGTGCGACGACAGCCTCAAGTGGCTGCCGCTCTCCGCGCACGAGCGGATGGAGGTCATGCTGAAGTCGCTCGGCGAGATCTACCCGAAGGTGGACATCCGGAAGCACATCATCGGCAATCCGGTCACCGTCTCCTGGGAGGACGAGCCCTACTTCATGGGCGCGTTCAAGGCCAACCTGCCCGGCCACTACCGCTACCAGCGGCGGCTGTTCACCCACTTCATGCAGGACCGGCTCCCCGAGGACCGGCGCGGGCTCTTCCTCGCCGGGGACGACATCTCCTGGACGGCCGGCTGGGCCGAGGGCGCCGTCCAGACCGCGCTCAACGCCGTCTGGGGCGTCATGCACCACTTCGGCGGGGCGACCGACGCGTCCAACCCGGGCCCCGGTGACCTGTACGACGAGATCGCGCCGGTCGAACTGCCCGAGGACTGACAGTGATGATTGCTGTGGCTCCGCTCGGCGGTCTGACCCCAGGACTGACTGGCGCTTCGGCTGTCCTTCCGTGGATTCGTCGGCTG
>NZ_JBHYWP010000093.1:0-10106 GCF_042751845.1 Streptomyces sp. NPDC059398
GACCTGTCACCGGGCGCCCTCCGCGCTGCTGTGGACCGGCCGACCGGGCTGCGCGTCGGTGCGGGAAGCCGGGCGCGCCGGGCTGTGGTCCGGCGGTCAGCCCCGTCGCAGCCTGCTCCGGGCGTCAGCCCCGCCGCGCGGCCGCGCCCGCGAGCAGCGCTCCGATCGCGTCGGGCGCCACCGCCCGTGAGTACAGATAGCCCTGCCCGGTGTCACAGCCGATCCTGCGCAGCCGGGTCGCCTGTCCGGCCGTCTCGACGCACTCCGCGGTGACCGTGAGGCCCAGCCGGTGCGCGAGCTGCACCAGCGCCTCGACGATCATCTCGTCGGCCGGGTTCGGGTGGGTGCCCGCGTCGTAGCGGAAGCCGCGTACGAACGACCCGTCCAGCTTCAGTACGGACACCGGCAGCCTGCTCAGATACGCCAGGTTCGAGTAGCCGGTGCCGAAGTCGTCGATGGCGATCCGCACGCCCATGTCGCTGAGGTCCTGGAGCGCCTGCAGCGGGCGTCCCGTCGACCCCATCACCGCCGACTCGGTCAGCTCCAGCTGGAGCAGGTCGGGCGCGAGACCGGTCTCGGCGAGGATCCCCGCGACATCGGCGACCAGATCCGAGTCCCACACCTGCCGTACGGCGATGTTGACGCTCACGAACAGCGGGGGGCGGGAGGGGTGTTCGAGCTGCCAGGCTCTCGCCTGCCGGCAGGCGGTGCGCAGCACCCAGGTGCCGAGCTGGACGATGGAGCCGTCCTCCTCGGCGAGACCGATGAAGCGGTTCGGTGTCAGCCGGCCGAACTGCGGGTGGTCCCAGCGGACGAGGGCCTCCACACCCTTGGGCTCCCCGTCCGTCAGGTCCACCAACGGCTGGTACTCCAGCAGGAATTCACCGTCGTCCACGGCGGGCCGCAGCGTGGACGACAGTGCCTGACGGGTCATCCGGTGCGCGTTGCGCTCGGGGTCGAAGAGCGTCCAGCGCGCCTTGCCGTCCGCCTTCGCCCAGTACAGCGTGGTGTCGGCGTCCTGCATCAGGCCGGTGGCGCTGGTGCCTTCGGCGAGCCGCTCCACCACCCCGATCGACGCGGAGACCGAGAGCCGCTGACCGCCGAGGTCGAACGGCTCCTGGAGCGCGGCCAGTACGGAGGCCGCGAGGCCGGCGAGCTGCTCGGTGCCGGTGGAGTCCTCGACCAGCAGGGCGAATTCGTCCCCGCCGAGCCTGGCCACCAGATGCCCGCTGCCGCCGCTGTCCTGCCCGTGGCCGGACTGGTCGGCGCAGTCGGTCAGCCGGGCGGCGACGACGCCGAGCAGCCGGTCGCCGAAACGGTGGCCGAGCGTGTCGTTGACAGCTTTGAAGCCGTCGAGGTCCAGATAGCAGAGCCCGATCCGCCCGGTGCCCGGCCGCTCACGCGCCGACGGGTCGAGGGCCGCCGACAGCCGCTCGAAGAAGAGGGTGCGGTTGGGCAGCCGGGTCACCGGGTCGTGCATCTGGAGGTGGCGCAGCCTGGCCCGGAGTTCCCGGCGGTCGCTGACGTCGGCGACCGAGAGCAGTACCTGCGAGCTGTCGGGGAAGGGGGCGACGCTGACCTCGGCCCAGAGCGAGTGGCCGTCGGCGTGCTTGAGGCGGCGGGTGCAGCGGAAGCTGGAGCGGCGGCCCCGGAGCACCTCGCGGTACGCGGCCCAGGTGCGGGTGTCCGCCGAGAGGTCCACCAGGCGGGCCGCGGTCTGCCTGGCCAGCGCTGCGGGCTCGGCCCCGAGCAGCCCGCCGAGTGCGGCGTTGGCGGATACGACCAGCCCTTCGCGGTCGACGACGGCCATGGCGAGCCGCGCGGTGTTGAAGGCGGCGCGGTAGTCGTTCAGCTCGGCCGCGGTTCGCCCGATGGCCTGACGCTCCGTGACCGGCGGCCGGACGGACCCCGGCGCCGGGCCGCGTCCTTCAGGGGTTCCGTTCACGGCTGGCTCCCGTGGTGCAGTCATCTCGAAAGGTGGGCTCAGGGTCTGTCGGCCGGGCGGTGGAGAAACGCCGGATGCGCGTGTCCACAGGGGAAAGTGTGCCGATCATAGAGGTTGAAGCAAGGACCGTTCCAGCCTCGTTGGCGCACGGTGGTCGCTCCCGCGCCCAAGGGTGATCGTTTCTGCGCGGCTGTGGTCCGGGGGCTTTCTGACGTGATCGGTTGTGACTTTCCGTAAAGGTCCGGGGTGTCGGCCCGGTCACTCGCCTGGGGCAGCTGGACAGGGCATAAACATATAAATCGGCCCAGGGTGGGTGGGGTGTCCCGCATCCCGAACCCGGAGGTCCACGTGCAGCGTGCGCAGGCGCCTGTGCGAGTGGACCGACGCCGTCTGCGGCAGGCCGGCGCCATCCTGGTCTCCTTCATGGCGCTCGCCGCGACCTCCCTGGTCGCCGGGCCGGCGGTCGCCACCGTGGGCGGCGCCGGACCGTGCGCGCTGCCGCGCGCCGACGTCCACCACTCGGTCGGACTCGACAGCTGGAACTCCGCCTACCCCCGCCCTGTCGGCGCGCTCGACGCCGTCATGATCTTCCTGTCCTTCCCGGGGGCCGTACCGGACACCACCCCGCAGGAGCTGGCGGCCGACTACTTCCCCGCGACCACCACCTTCTTCCGGCGGGCCTCGTACGGGAAGTTCACGCTGCGGCCGCATCCGATGCAGCGGTGGACGATGATGCCGAAGCCGGCCTCCGCCTACGCGATACGGCGCGACTGGAGTGCGGGCGAGCGCGACGCGTATCTGCGGGACGCGGTGGCCGCGGCCGATCCGGCGGTGGACTTCAGCAAGTACGACCTCGTCTATCTGATCGCCGACCCGGACGCACCGGGCGTCGACTCGGACGCCACGAAGGTGGTCAACCTGGATGTCCCCCTGCGCGCCGACGGTACGGACATCCGGCGCTTCGTCACCGGCTTCGAGCGGCATCCGCCGGACCGCAATGTGCTGGCCCACGAGACCGGACACGTCTTCGACCTGCCGGACCTATACCACCGTCCGTCGGACGACAAGGGCGACTGGGACACCTATGTGGGCGACTGGGACGTCATGGGCAGCCAGTTCGGGCTCGCGTCCGACTTCTTCGGCTGGCACAAGTGGAAGCTCGGCTGGCTGGACCGGCGGCAGATCGGCTGTGTACGGGGGACCGCCCCCCAGATGTTCACCCTGGAACCACTGGAGGAGGTCCCGGCGCCCGGTACCGACACGACCGGGACCCGGCTGCTCGTGCTGCGGACCGGATACGAGAGCGCCCTCGTCATGGAGGCGCGCACAGCGGCCGGCAACGACGCCTCGACCTGCTCGGAGGGGGTCCTCATCTACCGGGTGAAGGCGGAGCTGGCCTCCGGTGACGGGCCGATCCGGGTGGTCGACACCCACCCGCACAGCTCGGGCTGCTGGGGGCAGTCGGTCTACCCGCCGCTGGCCGACGCACCGCTCGGGGTCGGTGAGACCTTCACTGTCCCCGGCAACGGGACCACGGTGGAGGTGGCGGACCGTACGCCGTCGGGAGCCTGGACCGTCAAGGTCACACCGGTCGTATGAGGCGTCGGTGGTACGTGCGTACCTCGCCCGCCCCCGTCACAACACCCTCGTCACAACACCCCCGTCACAACACCTTCGGCGCAACGAAGAAGCCCCCCGCTTCCGCGAGGGGCTTCTTCCGTCTGTGCGCCGCCAGGGACTCGAACCCCGGACCCGCTGATTAAGAGTCAGCTGCTCTAACCAACTGAGCTAGCGGCGCCTGCTGACGTCGTAGACCTTAGCACCCTGACCGGCGCGGGGAAAAATCGATAAGCCGCCCGCACGCACCGCCGGAGCCGCGGCCGCGCGCGCCGCGCGGACGCAGGCCCAGAGCAGCACCTCGGGGCCCGGCAGCCAGGGGTGGCGGGTGTCGGGAGCCACCAGCCAGCGGGGGCTCGGCCCGGAATCGGGGGAGGTCAGCGACGGTACGGTCACCGCGTCCCCGGTGCCGTGGCAGAGCAGCGGCGGCACCGCGTCGCCCCACTCCTCCCAGTGCAGCAGGGACGGCAGCCGCTGGGCCGTGCCGGGGGCGGCGAAGAGCAGCGTCCGGCCGCGGTGACCCGCGACCGGGCCCGACCCGGGGCCCTCCGACCACAGGGTGTCCAGCATCCGGCGGCCGAAGATCGCGGGCACATTGACCACGTCGAAGACCGAGCCGCAGTCAAGCACGGTCGGAACGGTGGGCCGGGACTCCCAGAGCGAGAGCGCGCTGCGCGGGTGCGGGGCGGCGGAGGCGAGCCATGTGGCACCGGCCGGGGTGACCGCCGTGGCGTGCTGCCCGTCCTGCTCGTCCAGGATCCGGCTGAGCCCCGCGGCGGCACGGCTTCCGGAGAGACGGATGGCCGAGCCCTGTGAGTCGGCGCCCCCGGCGCCCGGGACCTGGAAACCGAAGCCGCCCCCGGTGCCGGGGCCCCTGCTTCCCGGGCCGCCGCTCTTCGGGACCCTGTTGCCCGTGACCCTGTTCCCCGTGGCCCTGCTTCCCGGGCCCCGGAGGCCCTGACCTCTGCCGGAGGGGTTTCCTGCGCCGTTGTCGTCCCGCTGCCATGCGCTCATGCCGACCAGGTCTACCCGGAGTGAGGGCGCCGCTCCGCTGGGTTGGCGGAAATCGGGACAGGCGGGGGCGGGAAGGCGTATCTTGCCCCACTCCCTTGCCTAACTCCCTTGCCCACCGGTCTTGCCTGCGGGCCCGGTCCACGGGCATATGACCCGGCGGCGCGCTGGGCGTCGGCCTCGCGTGGGGTCGGCCCCGTGCCAGGTCGGCCCCGCGTCAGGGGCGGGGTACCGGCCCCTCGTCAGGTCGGCAGGCCGCGCAGCAGGTCCCGGCCGAACTCGACCATCTTCTTCGCGTAGTCCTCGGTCCACTGCGCACGCTCGGCGATGTCCGCCGCCGTCAGCCGGTCGAAGCGGCGCGGGTCGGCGAGCTGCGCCGCGGCCATCGCCTGGTACTCGACCGCCCGGTCCGTCGCCGCGCGGAAGGCCAGGGTCAGCTCAGTGGCACGGCTGAGGAGCACCGCCGGATCGTCGATCGACTCCAGGTCGAAGAAGTGCTCGGGGTCGGCGGTCGCTTCGGAGGGCTCGAAGAGCAGCGGCGCAGGCCGCGGCTTCCGCTCACGCTGTTCTGGCTCCGCCATAGGTGTCTCCTGCTCTGCCGTGCCGTGCCGTTTCGTGCCGTTCGGTGCCGTGCCGTGCTGTTCCGTGCCATGCCGTGTCTTCCGGCGGCCCAGCGGCCCGGCGGTTCCGGTCTCCGGGTGGTGGTGCGGTGCGCGGTTCTCCGTCGTTGGTTTCCGGCCACCGTCCATTGTCCCGCCCCGCGCAAGAGGCCGTCCCGCATTGACGACAGGCCCAGCACGGCAACACCGGCCCTCAGGGCGCCGCCCACCGCACCTGGTGCTCCGCGAGATGGTGATACGGCTGGTAGAGCATCGCAGTTTGCGCATGAGCCGCCAGGTTTTGAGGGTGGCCATGGCCTGTTCGACGAGTGCACGGATCTTCGCGTGTGAGCAGTTGACGGCCCGCTGACCAGGGTCGGCGGCGATCCGGTCGATCGGCGGCAACGTGCCGTCCAGGATCACGAACGCTTTGCCGGAGGCTGTCCTCACCGGGTCGGTGGGGGTTGGAGCCAGAGCGGCCAGGATGTCGACGGCCTCGGCGACGTACCGGTAGGCGGTGGTGGTGCCCACACCGAATCCGGCGGCGAGCTGGGCATAGATATGGCCGCATCGTAGATGAGCCAGCACGAGCAGCGCCTGCCGTCCGGCGGCCAGCCGGCGCCATCGTGTCCCTTGCGCAAGACGACGTGCGACACCGATCCATTCGTGTCCGCGTCGTGCTCGGCTACCTGTGAGCCGGGCGCGAGCTGGATTCGGCCGAGCTCGCGGCGCAGGGTCGACTCGGACTGCCTCCGGTGTGCTCAGGCGTTCCTCGACCACCCCGCTCCGTTCTTCGACCCCCTGACCACCGTCCGAGTGCCCTCGTGGTCCCGCGGACGGGTCGTACTGCTCGGGGACGCTGCGGCGGCGACAGCCCTGCTGGGCGACGGGTCCAGTATGGCGATGGCGGGCGCGTACGCCCTCGCGGAAGAGCTCGCCGCCCATCCCGGTGATCACGCCCGCGCCTTCGCCGCCTACGAGTCGCGGCTCCGCCGTGAGGTGGGTCCGCGGCAGCGACGCGTCGGTCTGCTCTCCAGGCTCATGGTGCCCCGCACCCGGCCGGGCCTCGCGGTGCGCAACACGGTGGCCGGCGCGGTCGGCCGCACGAACCGGATCGCCTCTCGCGAAACCGCGAACCGGTAGACCGAGCCCGCACCGACCGGTCACCGCTCGGTGCACAGCTCCGCGACAGCTCTCAGCCGGGTCGGCGCCGCCACGCCCGACGAGGGCGGCTCGGCGTGGTAGGTCATCGCCGATGCGGCAGGTCGAGCGTGACTACACACAGCGCGCCACGGTCGTTCGGATTAACGCTTACCGCCCCGCACCCGTTCGGGCCCCCGCACCCGAACCGGCGAAGGGGGCACCCGCTCCCGGCCCCGCCGTTGCGGACAACCCGTTCCGTGCCTTGCTCTGAACCCGGTCGAACAAACCAGAGAACGCCCCTGCTGATTAAGGCGGGGGCGTTCGTTTGTTGCTCAGCGACGGAGCTCCCGGAATGCGTCCAGCGTCCGTAGCGCTGACATACGCATCGGCCGGTATCCGGGGCAGCTTCGCTCAGTTGGCAGTTCCCACACTTTCCAGCACGACAGGCAGCGCGCCACTCCGGAGTGCTCCGGATCGTGCTCCACGCTGCCACCACACTGGGGGCACTGCTGCATGATGACTCCCTACGCGGCTACGTCGAACTCCCCCAGCTTGGCACCGCTCAGGAAGTCGGTCCACTCGGAGGCCGTGAACTCAACAGTCTGGCCGTTCACGGTGCTACGGACTGCCACCTTGCCGGGGACGTTGGTCGCGACCTCCACACAGCGAGGGTCGTTGTTGTTGTACTGGCACGCGCTGGACGTGTGGAACTCGAATACGGGAACGGACATACGTGGTGCCTCTCTTCGTTGGAGTGGTGCATTGCACTTGCGACCGCCCCGGCGGCACTCGGGCTGTCCTGGATCGTGATCCAGCGGGGCGGGGCTTACGCCGCCCCTGCGGGATTCCGAACAGAAACGGGGGAGAGCCCGTTGCGGTTGAATCCAGCAGAGACGGAGAACGGGGTCAGCCGGTCTTCGGAGCGCCGTTGATGCGGTCACGCATCCGGACAAGAAGATCAGCCTTCTGGGCGTGTTGTTTGTTGGTGTTCGCGTCGTCCTTGTCGCACAGGGCGTTGTTCTTCGTGCTTCCCTTGGGCTTACGCACATGAAGCGGCCTGCTCATGACCCTGCGCCTTTCTGCCGAAGGCGAAGGCGGGCCCTGCCGCCCGACCAAGAAGCCATCTCACCATCGGGTCGGATCCAACTCCCCGCCCGCACACACGGGGCAGGCGGCCTTGAATGCGCGGCGGCATGTGGGACATCCCTCGAACCCGCAGCAAACCGGGCACCAGATCGAACGGTGACCCGTGCACACCCCGCAGTAGCTCGCCGGAGCCCTGGAGGGCTCCACAATCCGGAGTGGCTGTCCGGCTTGCCGACGGACACGAGGCTCCTCCGCCGCCTGTGCGAGAGGGGCGGTCACTTCTTCCCCGCCATGCCCCTGTGCGGATGTCGCCGCATCTCCACATTGCAGTCAGAGACTTTCGAGCCATCACCGATCGCGTGAGCCGCTGCCCGTTCCTTTTCCAACGCCTCGCATACGTCGCATCCCTTGGCAGGCTCCGCAGGATCGGAAGGTGGCTGCAAATAGATCGGACCGCTCATCGTCGTGGTATTCATCTGGTCCCCTCGCTTCGCGTGGAAACCATTCTCAACCCATTTCTAAGTGTTAAGCGCCATCAGTCACGTTGTTGCATAAAGTCGTCTGAAGCATTCCTGAGGAACGCGGTTGCTTCAGCATCTCTCAGTGCATGACTAAGGAACAGGTCAAACAAATCGAGGTGTTGGGAGATGTCCCGAGGGTCACGCATGACGACTTCCCCGGAGAATAGTTCGACGGTCACCAGGCGGTCGTCATAGATCACGAACACGTTCAGCGGAGTGCCCGGGACCTCGGCGCTCTGCGGAACAATCGCGATCTCTACGTTCGGCTTCAGGGACACATCCGCCATGTGGGCACACTGCGCGGACATAGCGGCAGGGGTGGCCCGACGCCACCTCACGGCCTGCTCAGTCAGCAGGAATGCGAACGAACGGGAGCGGTCGTCCAAGACCGTCTGCCGTTCCATTCGGGCCTGTACGGCCCTCTGCACGTCCCGAGCGGGATCACTGGAAACAGTCTTGGAAAGGGTTTGTTCTGCGTACGCGCGGACGTGTAGGAGCGCGGTGGGAATCGCGGGGAGGAAATGCCTCATGACCCGCGACGATGCTTCAAGTGCCTTCAGCTCAGCTTGCTTCTGATACAGGCCGACGCGGGCATGCGTACGCCAGGATGCGTAACTGACGTTCGCCCGGCGGGCCATCCGGAGGAGTTCCCCGGCCACCTCCCCGGGCACTTCAAGGGCAGTCAGAATCCGCTCTACGTCGATCACGGTCGGTAGAGCGCGGCCGGTCTCAATCCGGCTGACCTTTGTTTGGCTCATATCGCAGCGAACGGCCAACCGTTCACCGCTCAGGCCGGAAGCCCGGCGGAGCTCCCGAAGGGCCTCCGCCAAGTCCTTCCGCTCTCTTGCTTGATGCTCAGGCTCGATACTCACTGAATGAAACGGCACTTCCCAAGGCAGTGTCCCGCCAACCGATGTACTTACTGATGTCCGGTGATTCGATCAGTTCCCGATTGATCTGCGTTCCATCTTGCCGGTAGTTCAGGTGGACCACGGTGGTTTCGTCGAACATCCAAAAGTCTTGGGCCGGTAGCCCCAAGTCCCGATCTGTGACGTCCAGGACGCGGATGTCCTCCCCGGCATGGATGTTGCCGGGGATGCCCCAGGCGAACTGATATCGCTGGTAATCCGTCAGCGGCTGCCGTACAAGGCGCACCCTACCGAAGGACTTCCCCGCCGCCACGGCCTCCCGAACGGTCGCATGCCACGCCGCGTTGTGGGTCTCCGGCTTGGGCTCCCCCTGAAGGAAGCGCGCCAAGCTTTCCGCCTCTGCGGGCATGGTGTACGTGGGCTGTACCTCGAAGCGCCATGCCGAACGCTTGAAGTCCCGGAAGTGCGCCTGCCACTGGTCACCATCCAAGAGCACGGAATGCCTCCCTCAGTACGTGTTCAGGGATTGTCACGAGCGCTTCCCCGTCCGGGGTGGTGTGGTTGGTCAGGTAGCCCTGTACGGCGATCGTGTTCGGCTGGTCGGTAGTGAAGATGTTGGCGCAGTCACCGGAGTCGCAGTCCGGGTCTTCCCCGGCAATCTTGACCAGCTTCATGTCGTCCACGTGATCCCCTCCCCTTGCTGTCGTCAGCAAGTTACGAAGGGTGTTGCCCGTCTGCAAGGGTGATCAGACCTCCAGTCACGTTCTCGCATAGACCTGTTGCCCCTGGCAGTGGGTTGGCATGTAACCAACACATGACCAATAGTGGCCCGGTGCAGGTCAGGGGCGCCACTTCACGCGATGCGCCTGCCAGTGGTCCCACGTGGACAACATCGCCTCCCAGCCGTCCGGGAACTTCACCGTCACACCCAGCTGCACCGGCTCCGTCGACGGATGCTCGTCGAGCAGCTCGGCCACCCCCTCACGGCACACCACGATGCAGGCATGCCGGTGCCGTGACGCCAGGACGCAGAGCCTGCCCGTCTCCAGATGGAACGCCGTCGCGTCCGGGCGGCCCGACAGCGGATGCAGCACCACCGTGACGTCGAACTCCCGGCCCTGGAGGCGGTTGGCCGTATCGACGGCCACCCCCGCCACCCCCAGCTCCGTGAGCGCCGCGCGGACCGCCGCCGCCTGATCGCGGTGGGCGGTGCCGACCGCGATACGGTCCGCCGTCAGCGGCACCGGGTCCGGGGGCAGCGCGGGGCCCCCCGCGCCGCCCCCGGGGCGGCGCCCCCCCCCCCGGGGGGGGGGGG
>NZ_JBHYWP010000093.1:10116-33422 GCF_042751845.1 Streptomyces sp. NPDC059398
CCGCGCGGGGTGCGGCCGCGCACCCCCGTCTGCGCCCCCCCCCGCGCCCCCGGGGCCCGGGCGCGCCTCCCCCCCGCGCGGCCCCCCCCGCCCCCCCCCCCCCCCCCACCACCAGGGCGACCGCCCGTACCGCATCCGGATCCGTACGCGGGGTGTGCCGCGCGGGCAGTTCGAGCAGGCCCCAGCCCGTCTCGGCCGCCTCGTCCAGCACCCGGTCGGGGCCGGAACCGTCCGACGCCACCCCGAAGGTCAGCCGCCGGTCACCGTGGCCGGTGCCGCTGCGGAACGGTGTGTACGGGTAGAACGCGTCCGAGACCAGCGGCGCCGCCGATGCCGGCAGCCGCCAGGAGACGGGCAGCCGGTGCTGGGGCAGCTCCGGATTGTGCGCGAGCAGGGTGGAAACCGCGCTGGACGACGGGTCGTACGCCAGCCCCGCCCACTGCTCCGCGCCGACCACGCTGAACGGGTCGAGCTGGCCGGGATCGCCCACGAACAGCGCCCGTTCGAAGAGTCCGGCCACGGCAAGCAGGGCGTCCGAGCGCATCTGGTACGCCTCGTCCACGATCGCGTGCCGCCAGGGCTCGACGCCCTTCACATGGGCCCACTTCGCGGCCGTCGAGATCACCACGTCGAGCCCGGCGAGATCGGCTGCCTTGGCGGACTTGCGGACGTTCTCCAGCTCGTCCAGCGCCTTGTCGTACGGGTCGGGGTCGCTGCTGTGCAGCCGGCCGACCGGCAGCTCGGGATCCTTCCCGGCCAGGCGCACGACCAGGTCGTCCACCTGGGCGTTGGTCTGCGCGACCACCATCAGGGGGCGCCCGGCGGCGGCCAGCTCACGGGCCGCGCGCACCACGAGCGTCGACTTGCCCGCGCCCGGCGGTGAGTCGACCACCACTCCGCGGGCGGTGCCGTGCAGCGTGTCGTCCAGGATGGCCCGTGTCGCGCGGGCGGCCTCCGCACCGGGGTCGAAGCTCACAGCAGGTCCTCGGGGGTGACGGGGTCGGGGAGCAGCGCGGGGGCGGCGGTTTCCGGCGGACCGCCGTGCGTCCACGGGGTGTCCTCCTGCGCGGGCAGCTCGGGCCCGCCCCGCGAACTGTGCTCGAACAGCGTCCAGCAGAGCCGGTCGCCCTTCTCCGGCACGGTCCCCGGGGCCGGATCCCTGGCGCGTCCCATGCCGTTGGTCAGCCGCAGCACCAGTGAGCCGTCCTCCTCGTACCGTACGAACTCGGCGGTCTGCGCCTTCGGCGGGTCGCCGGGGAGCGTGCGGTGGACCTTGGCCCGCTCGCCGATGTGCGGTGTGTCGTCGGTGCGGAGCGTCACCAGGGGGCGCGGGCTCGGGCGCTTCGACTCGCTCCACGCCATCACCACATCCGTCACCTCACCGGCGAACGCCTCGCCCGCCAGCCGCCGCCCGGCCATCACCAGCGGATCGTCCAGTGCCTCCTGCGCCTCCAGCTGTGTCTGCGCCGTCTCGCGGGTGGCGAGCTTCTGTGCCGCGGTCACCGCGTCGTCCCGGCGTGGCTGCGGCGGCTCGCCCGCCCGCACCCGGTCCCGGTGGCCGGTGAACGACCAGCGGTCCCGGGTCCACCGTTCAGCCGCCCTGGCCCCCTCGGGCAGTGTGCGCAACAGCCCGACCGACTGCCAGACCGCGTCCCAGGTGGGGCGCAGCTGCCCGGCGAGCAGCCGGTGGATCTCCCGCTCGGCCGCCGTCAGCTCGCCGAGCCGGTCGTCGGCTGCCGGTCCGTCCTCGGCGGCGGCCAGTGCCGTACGCGCCGTGTCGTACCGCTCCACCGCCGGCGCCAGCAGCCGGTTGTCGAAGGCCGGGTCGGTGGCGGGCCCGGCGGGCGGGCAGAGCAGCTGCCCCTCCCGGTCGCGCCCCAGCTCCGCCCGGAGCGCGGCCTCGGCGCCGGACACCCCGTCCGCCGGGTCGATCCAGCCGAGGAGCGCGCCGAGGTGCTGGTCCTCAAGACTGCTCTGGCCGGTGGCCCAGTGACGGTTCAGCAGGTCGGTCGCGGCGAGCAGCAGCGAGGAGCCCGGGACCCGGGCGCGCTCGCCGTAGTGGGTCAGCCAGCGGCCGAGGAGCGGGACCCGGGGCGGCGCCGGGTAGGGCGTCTCCGGATCCTCGTCGGCCGTACGCCGGAAGCGCATCGAACGCCCGAGGAGCCGGACGAAGTCGATGCCCGCCCGGCCCGGCACGATCAGCTGCGGGGCGTCCGCGCACAGCTCGGTCTCGACCTTGACCTTCTTCCCGGTCTCCGGGTCGGTCTCGGAGCGCTCGGCGGCCTCGACGTCGTCCGCGTACCCGTCGATGTACGGCAGTACGGCGTCGGCCAGCTCGGCCAGGAACGCGAACCGCAGATCACGGTCGCGCGGCTGGGCGACGGTCAGGAGCCTCGGGGCTTCCGGGTCCGTCCCGACGAGCGCGCCGAGCGGGGCGCCGGCCTCGCCCGCCGTGGTGAGGGGGACGAGGACCAGCGGGCGCGGGGAGAGATGGCGGTGGCGGACGGTGGCGGTGGGCTCCGCGCGGCCGGACCGCACCGCCTCAAGGCGGGCGAGCGTACTGATCAGTGACATGGCGGCGGACCCTCCTGCCCGTGGGGCACCCGGTCCTGACGCGTCTGCGGCGGCAGCGTCTCGAGCCCTCGCGCCCCTTCCGCCAGTGCCTCCGCCCGCAGCGCCGCGGCCCTGCGCAGCGCGGCCACGGCCGGGTCGGACGGATCGCCCTGCTCGCCGTGGGCCGCGGCCAGCACCGCGTCGACCGTCGTGAGCCCGCCCAGATCGCCGCGGAGCCCACGGCCCAGCGCCTCCACCGCGCCCGTCTCCTTCGCCCGGCCGCGGCAGTGGAAGGCCAGCTCGCAGGCGGCCAGGCACTCCGGTGCGTAGGCCGCGCCCACCGACTCGACCGCCGCCGTGAGCTCGGCGGGCGGCAGGGACGGGTCGAAGGTGGTGCCTTCGGGCAGGGCCGCGGCGATGTCCTCGATACGGGTCAGCCGGGTCAGCTGACGGCGGGTCACCGAAAGCTGCTTGCGTACGTCGACGGCCGAAGCCGTCGGCAGGTTGGAGAAGTCCTTGGGGCAGACGAGCAGGATCCGGTCGTGCACGGAGGCGCGGCCTGCGCCGCGTGCGTCGTGATCCCGGTGCTCGTCGCCCAGGCCGTCTCCGCCGCCTCCCAGGTCTTCGCCGTCCCTGCCGCGTACGCCGTCGTCCCCGCCGGGCACGGCGTCGTCCCCGCCGCGTCCGTCGCCGCCCCCGCCGTTGACATGCGCCGCGATCCGTTCCAGCGCGAGTACGTACACCGCCGACTGCCGGGCGGCCGCGCCCACCTTCGCCGCGTCCGCCGACGCGTCGATCATCGGGAACGACTTGATCTCGATCACCGTCCACCGCCCGGACGGGTCCACCACCACCGCGTCCGGCTCCAGATAGGCCGGGGAGCCCGCCACATCGAGCGCCAGCATCGGATGGTCGAACAGGGTCCACCCACCGGCATCGGTGGCCTCCCGCAGGGCCAGCGAGGTGCGCGCTGCGCGGCCTTGGGGGCCGGCCGCCGTGAGATCGGGGACCGAGACGCCCACCGGCTCGGCCGTGCCCATGTGCTCGGCGAGCAGCCGCATCAGATCGGCTCCGCCATCGGCCTTCACCCTCGCCTCGAAGGCGTTGCCCCGCATGAAGGCGAACTGGGACTGGCCGAAGGCCGAAGGGGAGCCGAGGGCCTGGGCGAGGACCGTCTTGTTCACCCCGGCGCCGTCGAGCAGCGCCCGCCGCTCGCAGCCCGGGTTGGCGGCGAGGGCCGCCAGCGCGCGGGCGTCCAGCGGCTGCGGCGCGACGGACGGACCCCGCAGCTCAGCGAGCCGCTGTCGCAGTGCCGTCGTCGGCGGTGTCGCCCGCCGGCCCGGAAGAGGGCGAGGGGGTGGAGGAGGCGGATGAGGTCCGCTGCCCGGGGAATCGCTCACCCGGGGAAGTCTTGCATCCGGCACCGACAACCGGGGAAGGAACGTCGGCCGTACCGGAGGAGAAACGTGCCCGTACCCTGTCGGCCAGCCGCACCGCGGGCCGGGCGAGCAGCAGCCCCACACCCATCACCGCGACCCCCGCGATCGCGTCGAGCAGATAGTGGTTGGCCGTGCCCAGCACCACGAAGGTGATGGTCAACGGGTAGAGCACCCCGAGTATTCGGGCCAGCGGTGTACGGCCGTAGCGCCACAGCATCACCCCGCACCACAGCGCCCACCCCACATGCAGACTCGGCATCGCGGCGAACTGGTTGGTCATCCCGCCGAGCCCGCGCGGCGCACTCGCGTCATCGCCCCACCAGCCGTACGAGCTGTACTGCGCCATCGTGTCGACGAAACCCTCCGACGACGCGAGCAGCCGCGGTGGACAGGTCGGCGTCAGCGTGAAGCCGATCAGGCCGAGCAGCGTGGACACCATCAGCCAGGTGCGTGCCATCCGGTACTGGGCCGGCCTGCGGCGGAAGAGCCAGATCAGGATGGCCGGGGTGACCACGTAGTGCAGCGAGGCGTAGGCGAAGTCGGCGGGTATCCCGATGGCAGGGGTGTGGGTGAACAGCCTGTTCAGCGGGTGTTCGATGTTGATGTGCAGAAACTTCTCGGCATGCAGCAGCGAGAGCCCGTGCTCGATCGCGTCCTCGGTGTTGCCGCGGGCCAGCAGCCGGCCCGATGAGTACGCGGTGTAGACAACAGCGATCACCAGGAGCTCTGTCCACCAGCGGGGCCGGTCACGGTGCGCGGTGTACGGCATCCGAATGCTCTCCATCGTCAGTTCAAACGGGGCCTGTCACCCGGCGTACCACCATAGGGCGTATGGAATGACAAGTTCAGGCGGCCCCTCTCCGCAGGGGCACGGTAAGGGGGACGCCGGAGCCGTCCGCCGGGTTGCTCCCCGACCCCGTACGCGATGATGGGACAAGCATCACGACACCCCCTGGGAGAGAGCGTCATGGCACCCCGCATGCTGCTGGTCCGGCATGGACAGACCGCATGGTCGCTGTCCGGGAAACACACCGGCAGAACGGACATCCCCCTGCTCGACGAGGGGCGCGAGGGGGCCAAGCTCCTCGGGGAGCGTCTGCACCGGGCTCCGTGGGACGCCGTGCCGGACGCCCGGGTGCTGACCAGCAGGCTGCTGCGGGCGAGCGAGACCTGCGCACTCGCCGGGTTCGCCGGCCGCGCGCGGGAGTGGGACGCGCTCCTGGAGTGGGACTACGGGGCGTACGAGGGAATGACCCCGGCCGAGATCCAGGCGGTCAGGCCGGGCTGGTTCATCTGGCGCGACGGCGCCCCCGGCGGGGAGTCCGTGGCCGATGTCACCGCACGCGCCGACGAGGTGGTCGACCGGATCCGTACGGGCGGCCACGACGTCCTGGTCTTCGCGCACGGCCACATCCTGCGGGCGCTCGCCGCGCGCTGGCTCGGCTACGACCTGACCTTCGGGGCCCGCGTCAGGCTGGCCCCGGCGTCGCTCTCGGTGCTGGGCTGGGCGTACGACGCCCCCGCGGTCGAGCGGTGGAACGACACCGGGCACCTGGAGCGGTAGCCGTGGCTGGAGCGTGGCCGTGAACGGCACCGGGCACTCGGACCGGGCCGGGAGACCCCGCTCGGGACGGGCCCCGCGGCCCCGCCCCCGGTCCGAGGCGGGGCCGCCCTCAGACCAGCCGCGGGACCGACGCGTGCCGCTCCAGGAAGGCCGGCACCCCGGCCGCCCTGCGCTGGGCCAGCAGCCTGCGGGCCGTGCCCGCCAGCATCGCCTGGATACGGGAGGACCGGACCTGGTCCAGCAGGTCGAGCACCTGGTGCCCGGCCGCCGCCGCCCGGTCGGGCGCGCCGGCCCTGGCCAGATCGTCGGCCAGCTGGGCACGGTAGAGCGCCAGATTGCGGGCGAAGTGCGGATCCTGGAGCTCCGCCGCGCGCTCGGCGTGCCGGGCCGCGCGCGGCCAGTCGCTCAGCGCCGACCAGCACTGCGCCTCCAGCATCTCCAGCTCGGCCTCCACGAAGAAGGTCATCCACTCCGGATCATTCTCCGAAGCGCCCTGCGCGAAGAGGGACTTGGCCCGCCCCAGCGTCTCGGAACAGGCCGTACGGTCACCGAGACCCGCCCAGCCGCCCGCCTCCCGCAGGGTCAGCAGCGACAGCAGCCGGGGCGAAGCCAGCTGTTTCGCCGCCCGCTCCCCGGCCTGCGCGGCCCGCACCGCCTCCCGCGGCCGCCCCGCGTCCCGCGCCAGGAACGCCGTATTGCAGAAGGCGTGGGCCTCAAGCGCGGGATCACCGGAGACCCGGGCGGTCGCCAGGGCCTCCGCGTAGTGGGACCGCGCGTCGTCGAAGCGGCCCGAGTCATGGGCCAGCCATCCCACGGAGATGGCCAGTTCACCGGCGCCCGCGTGCAGCCGGTCGGCCGCGGAGCGGCGGGCGGTGCCCGCGTCGAGCAGGGCGTACGCGGCTTCCAGTGGCTGCGCCGCCCGCTGGTAGAGACCGGCGGCGCCGTGCCGGTCGTCGAGCAGCCTGATCTGCCGCACGGCCTCTTCGACGGCGCTCACCTCCGCCTCGCCGACCTGGCGCGGGGACGGTACGGGGGCCGGACGGAGGCCCAGTGAGACGGCGGCCACCGCGGCGGAACCGCCGGCCATGAATGCGCGACGCAGCACGTCGCTCTCCTCGTTGTTCTGGCTGGTGTGGGGCTGGGACGGTGATACGCGACCGGGACAGACACCCCGCCCGCGCACCACCCCCCGGTCGGAGAACCCCAGATCCTTCAGGGTCGAACCGGGGAACATATGCAGGAACACTCGCTCGTACGCGTAGTTGGGACAGCGGATCTCGCCGGCCTCGACACGTCCGACGTACCGCGCGTCGCAGGAGACCTGTTCGCCGATCTCGCGCGCGGCCCGGCGGATCGCCGCCGCGAACTCACCGGGCGAACGCTGTCCGCGCAACTCCCGGAAAGCCGGGTTGCGTACCTCCCGTGACATCGCCATGGCCGAGCCCTCTCTGGCGGATGGTGCTGTCGGACCGGACCGCTCCGGCGCGCAAAACGTACCGTCTGTGATGAGACACACACAGCCGGTATAGCTACAAAACGGATATCTCACCCGCGATTTGCCATGAACTGCCATCCTTTACGGCGGCGATGCGCCGTAGCCCTTGACGTCCGCAGGCGTTGAACCTTGTGGAGAACGAGGAGGGGTTGCCTTGTTGGAGACCGGTACGGAGACGAGCGGTTCGAGAACGACCGCCCGGCACACACCCAGTCAGGAGTGCAGCGCGCCACCCGACGGCGCGGCCGAAGCGTGCGATCTGGTGACGGTCCCGGCGCGGCAGGGGCTGGAGGCCGTGGACATCCTGCGCAGGGGGGCGGACTCGGCCGATGTCGGCCCCGTCCTGCACGACGGCGCCTGCGACACCCTCGGATTCCTGGTGCCGCCCGGTACGGCCGACGGCTGGGACCTGCCGGGCAGCGCGTGTACGCAGACCAACGGACGCGGGCTGCGGATCCCCGACGAGCCGCCGGTCCGGGGCACCGGCTGGCTGCTGCCGCCCGAGACCGCGCCGGTCACCGACCCTTCGGTGCTCAGGGCGGCACTCGGCGAGGCGGCCCGTCTGATCGAGGCGGCGGACAACCGCCGGTGAGCGGCCCGGCGGGCTGGGCGCCGATACCGGCTGGGTCCCGAAGGCGGCTGGGCCCCGGTGCCGGCTGACCTCCGGCACTGGCTCAGCATCGCGCCCGGCTGAGCACCGATACTGGGGGAGTGGCGAAGAACAAGCGGCAGGGCCGTTCCGCACCGGAGTCCGTCGTCGAGCAGGTGGACGGCGGGACCGCCGAACTCAGGCCCGACCGGGACCGCCCGCGCGCCTGGACGCTGCTGATCGACGGCGCCCCGCAGTCCCATGTGGACCTCGACGACCCCACGTACCTCGACTTCGAGTACCAGCGCAGGCTCGGCCATGTCATCGACCTCGTGGCACCGCCCAGACAGCCGCTGCACGTCGTACATCTCGGCGGCGGGGCCTTCACCCTCGCCCGTTACACGGCGGCGACCCGGCCCCGCTCCACCCAGCAGGTCGCCGAGGTGGACGGCCCGCTGGTCCAACTGGTGCGCAGAGTCCTGCCGCTGGACCCCGGCGCCCGGATCCGCGTCCGCTCCACCGACGCCCGCGCCGCACTCGCGAAGATCCCGGACGGCTGGGCGGACCTGGTCGTCGCCGATGTCTTCAGCGGTGCGCGCACCCCCGCACATCTCACCAGTACGGAATTCCTGGCCGAGGTCCGCAGGGCGCTGAAACCCGGGGGCTGGTACGCGGCGAACCTCACCGACGGCCCGCCGCTGACGTATCTCCGCGGCCAGATCGCGACCGCGGCACAGACCTTCCCCGAACTGGCCCTGGCGGCCGAGCCCGCGGTGCTGCGCGGCCGGAGGTTCGGGAACGCGGTGCTGGTGGGGTCGGCGCTCCCGCTGCCCCTCGCCGAGCTGACCCGCCGGGTGGCGGGGGACGGGCACGCCGGGCGGGTCGAGCACGGCCGGGGGCTGACGGACTTCACGGGCGGCGCGAAGCCGGTACGGGACGCCGACGCGCAGGCCCCACCCGCGCCGCCGTCCGCGGTCTTCCGGTAGCGGGGGAGCGCGAGTTCACCGGCCCTGCCGTTGCGGCCCGGCAGCTCAGGTGGTCGTCCCGCTCAGTGGTCGTCGACCTCCACCGACGGCCTGTGTCCGTTCCAGGTGCAGAACAGCGACACCGAGCGCGGCCCCTGCGTGAAGGTCACCCGGATCCACTCCGGCTGCTTCCAGACCCGCATCTGCCAGCCGTCCGCGGGGGTCGCCGAGACCAGCGCGGCCGAGTCCGCCCCCAGATCGAAGACGGACCGGCCGCCCGAGGTCGCATAACTCCGGACATCACCGGACGAACCGCTCGGACTCCCGGACCCCGCCGGGCCGTTCGGCGCGGTGGAGTGCGAGGGCGCGGAGGACGGTGCCGAGGGGGATGGCGAGGAGCGCAGGTTCCGGGACGGGTGGGCCGGGGAGGCGGAAGGCGATCCGCCCCCGGGCCGCCGCCCCGTCCCGGGGGACGCGGAATCCGGCTCCTCGGGCCGGTGGGTGGCCGACGAGAGCAGCTGGGGGCTGCCCGCCGGAAGCGCCCGGGGCAGGTCATAGGCGGTACCCGCCATCACCGAATGCACCCCCCACCAGGTCAGCGTCGTCGCCGCGCAGGTGGCGAGCGACCACGCCAGGGCCTGAGTCAGTCGCCGGATCATCGCGCCATACTGCCTCACCCGCCCCACGGGTGTCGCGACACGGCGACTCACCCACCCGCCGCCCCCGAATGGCGTACGGTGCCGCCCATGGCAAGTGTGCTCGTGGTCGAGGACGACCAGTTCGTACGCTCCGCCCTCATCCGGCACCTCACCGATGCCTCTCACACCGTACGGAGCGTCGGCACGGCTCTGGAGGCGCTGCGCGAGGTGGCCCATTTCGAGTTCGACCTGGTCATTCTCGATCTGGGCCTGCCCGATCTCGACGGGGCGGAAGCGCTGAAGATGCTGCGTGGCATCACCGACGTACCGGTGATCATCGCCACCGCGCGGGACGACGAGGCGGAGATCGTCCGGCTGCTGAACGACGGCGCCGACGACTACCTCACCAAGCCCTTCTCGGTGGAGCATCTGTCGGCCCGGATGGCGGCCGTCCTGCGCCGCTCCCGCAGCCGGTCGGCCGCCGAGCCGCCTCCGCAGCTCATCCGCGTCGGCGGGCTCTGTGTCGACCCGCTGCGCAGACAGGCGGAGCTGGACGGGGCCCGGCTCGACCTGACCCGGCGCGAGTTCGACCTGCTGACCTTCCTCGCCGGACGGCCCGGAGTGGTCGTCGCGCGCAGGGAACTGCTCGCCGAGGTGTGGCAGCAGTCGTACGGCGACGACCAGACCATCGACGTCCACCTCTCCTGGCTGCGCAGGAAACTCGGCGAGACCGCCGCTCGTCCCCGCTATCTGCACACGCTCCGCGGTGTCGGGGTGAAGCTGGAGCCGCCCCGATGAGGTGGGCGCTGGTCAAGGTGGCGCTGGCCGCCACCGCCATGGTCGTGGTGGCCTTCGCCGTACCGCTCGGTCTGGTCATCAAGGAGATGGCCGGCGACCGGGCCTTCGCCGGCGCCGAGCGGAACGCCTCGGCCCTCGCCCCCACCCTCTCCATCACCACCGACCGCCTCCCCCTGGAGAAGGCCGTCGCCTCCACCCCGGCGGGCGCGGCGGGCCGCGTCGCCATCCATGTGCCCGCGCCGGGCGGACCGGGCAGCCGGCCCACCGAGATCGGCCACCGGCGGGCAGCGGCCGAGGACATCCAGGCCGCCCGCAGCCAGGCCATGATCACCGAAGTGCCCGGCGGCTCCGCGCTCCTCCAGCCCACCGCACTGCCCAGCGGGAAGATCGCGGTCGTCGAGGTGTACGTACCGGACGCCGAGGTCTCCCACGGGGTCGGCACCGCCTGGCTGGTCCTGGCAGGTGTCGGTATCGCGCTGGTCGTCGGCTCGGTCGCGGTCGCCGACCGGCTCGGCGCCCGGATGGTGCGCCCCGCGCAGCGGCTCGCACGGGCGGCGCGCGAGCTGGGCGACGGCAGGCTGTCCGTACGGGTCACCGAGGAGGGACCGGCCGAACTGCGCTCGGCCGCAGGGGCGTTCAACTCGATGGCCGACCAGGTCGTCCAGCTCCTGGACAGCGAGCGCGAACTGGCGGCCGACCTCTCGCACCGGCTGCGCACCCCGCTCACCGTCCTGCGGCTCAACGCCGCGTCGCTGGGGGAGGGCCCGGCCGCCGAACAGACCCGTGCGGCCGTCGAGAAGCTGGAGCTGGAGGTCGACACCATCATCCGCACCGCCCGGGAACAGCGCCCGCAGAGCCGGGGCCGGCCGGGCGCGGGCGGGAGCTGCGACGCCTCCGAAGTGATCCGCGAGCGGATGGCCTTCTGGTCGGCGCTGGCGGAGGACGAGGGCCGTACGGTACGGCTGGCCGGTGTGGGCCGGCCCGTGCACATCCCGGTGGCGCGCTCCGAACTGGCCGCCGCACTCGACGCGTTGCTCGGAAACGTCTTCCGCCACACCCCCGAGTCCACCCCCTTCTCGGTGGACGTGCACCAGGCGGATGGCGCCGTCATCGTGCTCGTGTCGGACGCGGGTGCGGGCATCGCCGACCCGGTGGCCGCCCTGGCCCGCGGCAACAGCGGCCGGCGGACGGGCTCCACGGGCCTCGGCCTGGACATCGTGCGCCGGGTCGCCGAGTCGACCGGCGGTGACCTGCGGATCGGCCGCTCGGTCCTCGGCGGCACCGAGGTCCGGCTCTGGATCGCCCTCGACTCCGGTGGCGCCCCGCGCGCCCACGGCCACCGGGTACGGGGGCGCAGGCGCGGGGCGCTCCGGGGGGCCGTGCCGGGGGCCGCGCCGGGCCGGTCCGGGGCCGGCGCGGACGGCCGGTCCGGGGCGGCTCCGGACCCCCGGAATTAACCGCTCCCTTTCTCTTCCTTAAGCCCGCCCTAAGATCCTCGGCTTCTCGCCCGAACCGCCCAATTGTCCGGTTCGCCATCGCTAGCGTGCTGCCCACACCCCCCACTTCCGTCACGCAGAGGCAGGCACGCCATGAGTACGAGGACCCACCGGCGCAAGGTGAGCGGCAGGACCAAGGCGATGGGCGCGGTCGTGGCCGCGGCCGTCGCAGGGGGCGGCGCGTTCGCACTGACCGGTACGGCGCACGCCGCCGACGTGGGCGCCGCCTACACCAGGACCAGTGACTGGCAGGGCGGTTACACCGGCCAGTACGTCGTCAGCAACGACGCGGGCAAGGCACTGACCGACTGGAAGCTGGAGTTCGACCTGCCCGCCGGGACGAAGCTCAGCTCGCTCTGGAACGCCCGGTCGACGGTCGACGGACAGCACGTCACCGTGCGCCCCGCGAAGTGGGACACGGCGGGTATCGCCGCGGGCAAGTCCCTCACCATCGGGTTCGTCACCTCGTCGGGCACCACCGCGGGCGCCCCCACCGGCTGTGTCATCGACGGCGCGAAGTGCTCGGTCGACTCCGGCGGCGCGCCCGCGCCGAGCGGCCGTCCCACCAAGCCGTCGCAGCCGTCCCGGCCCGCGCAGTCCTCGCAGCCCTCGGGCCCGGCGAAGCCGGCAGCGGGCGCGGGAGCGTCCACGGACTCCTCGTCGAAGTCCGGCCCCGCGTCCACCGGAACCACCGCCACCGGGACGGGCACCTCGTCCGGTGCGGGCTTCGCCCCGTACGTCGACACCTCGCTCTACCCCGCGTACGACCTGCTCGGCACCGCGGCCAAGACCGGTGTGAAGGAGTTCAACCTGGCCTTCATCACCTCGGGCGGCAGCTGCGCCCCGCTCTGGGGCGGCGCCACGGGACTCGGTGACGACAAGGTGGCCTCGCAGATCAGCGGGTTGCGGGCCAAGGGCGGTGATGTCCGGGTGTCCTTCGGCGGCGCTTCCGGCACCGAGCTGGGTGCGGCCTGCTCCTCCGCCGAGGCGCTGGCCGCGGCGTACGGCAAGGTCATCGACGCCTACAAGCTCACCAAGGTCGACTTCGACATCGAGGGCGGCGCGCTGCCGGACACGGCGGCCAACACCCGCCGCGCGCAGGCCATCGCGCAGCTCCAGAAGTCCCACCCGGGGCTCGATGTCTCGTTCACGCTGCCGGTGATGCCCGAGGGGCTGACCCAGCCCGGCGTGGACCTCATTGCCAACGCGAAGAAGAACGGCGTGGACATCTCCGCCGTCAACATCATGGCGATGGACTACGGGCCCTCCTACAGCGGGGACATGGGTGACTACGCGACCCAGGCGGCGACCGCGACACAGGCGCAGATCAAGGGAGTGCTCGGGCTCTCGGACGCCGCTGCGTGGAAGGCCGTGGCGGTCACCCCAATGATCGGTGTCAATGACGTCAACACCGAGAAGTTCACGGTGGACGACGCCAAGCAGCTGGCCGAGTTCGCCAAGGCGAAGGGGCTCGGACGGCTCTCGATGTGGTCGGCCGCCCGGGACCAGGAGTGCCCGGGTGGTGCGAAGGACTCGGCCGACCCGACGTGTTCGTCGGTCGTCCAGGACGAACTGGCCTTCACCAAGGCATTCGCCGCCAACAGCTGAGACAGCCAACAGCTGAGACAGCCGACAGCTGACGCCGCCAACGGCTGACGCCACCCACAACTGACCTCACCCACAGCTGACGCCCCCTCAAGACGGACGCCCCGGCCGGTTCACCCCCCACCCGGCCGGGGCGTTTGCCGTGCGCGGACCCACCACCGTCCCGGACAACCCCCACCCCTCGTTCTCCCGGTCGGAGTTCGGAGGAAAAAGGCGTAACCCGCCCCGGGCGCGGCCCCCTTCCAAGCCCCGTTCATCTCCCGGTATGCAGCCGTGATCCAGGCCCCAGCGCGGTCCTCCCCGGATCAGCGGCCGGGTGATACACCACCACCACCCCGCTGATCTGCGGGAATTGACCCGCACCCGGTGCTGCCCGCAAACGGCGTCCCCGGTGGCAAGAGCCGTGCCGGACACGTTCGCGTGACGTGCGGGACACGCTCGGGCAACGGAACCGCCTTCAACTCTTGACACCCACCCCTCCAAGGCAGCAACCTTCCGGCATCGGCGCATGGGAGCGCTCCCACATCGCACGGGTTTTTCCCGTACGGACTGAACGGCCCGTGCCTCCCCCCTTGCACTTCCCGGCACTCGCACTCACCAGCGCGTATGCCGCGCAGTAAGAACGCCAGTCCCACCCTGGAACAAGGAGTAGTGGAATGCGCATCACCCGCACCGTCGGCGGCCGCCGCCGCAGAGCAGCGGTCATCGCCACCACGGGCCTGACAGCGACCGCCCTGTTGCTGGCCGGCTGCAGCAGCGACTCGTCGGACTCGGGCAAGAGCACCGACGCCGACGGGAACATCACCCTGACCGTCGCGGACTACGGGCAGTTCGGCTACAAGGAGGCCGGGCTCTTCGCCCAGTACCACAAGCTGCACCCGAACATCACGGTCAAGGAAGACGTCACCGCTGATGAGAAGGTCTACTACCCCAAGATGCTCCAGGAGCTGAACGCGGGCAGCGGACTGGCCGATGTGCAGGGCATCGAGGTCGGCCGTATCAAGGAGGTCGTCGACACCAAGGCGAACGACTTCGCGGACCTCAGCAAGGTGATCAACGTCGGTGACTGGCTCTCTTGGAAGGAGAAGCAGGCCACCACGTCCGACGGCGCGGTGATCGGCGCGGGTACGGACATCGGCCCCATGTCGCTCTGCTACAACACCGAACTCTTCAAGAAGGCCGGGCTGCCGACCGACCGTGCCGCCGTCGCCAAGAAGGTCGCGGGCGGCTGGAACTCCTACCTCCAGCTCGGTGAGGAGTACAAGAAGAAGGCCCCCGCCGGTACGTACTTCATGGACTCCGCGAGCGCCATGTTCAACGCCGTGGTGAGCTCGAACGCGAAGCAGTACTACGACGCGAGCGGCAAGGCGATCTACAAGGACAGCCCCAGCGTGAAGGAGGGCTGGAACCTGGCCGCCGACGCCGCGTCGAAGAAGCTCACCCAGGGCCTCGCCCAGTTCAACGACCCGTGGGTGGCCGCCCTGCGCAAGGGCACCGTCGCCACGGTGGCCTGCCCCGCGTGGATGGCCGGTCAGATCTCGACCAACGCCGGTGCGGCCAACAAGGGCAAGTGGGACATCACCACGGCCCCCGGCTCGTCGGCCGCCAACTGGGGCGGTTCCTTCCTCGCGGTGCCCAAGAAGGGCAGCCATGTCACCGAGGCCGGCGCCCTGGTCAAGTGGCTGACGGCGCCCGCCCAGCAGGCAGCGGTCTTCAAGGCGATCGGCGCCTTCCCGTCCAACAAGGGCGCGTACGACCTGCCCGAGGTGAAGAACGCCAAGCTGTCGTACTTCAACAACGCGCCGGTCGGCCAGATCTACGCCGACGAGGCCAAGACCATCCCGCTGGCCGTACTCGGTGAGAAGGACGCGGTCATCAAGGACACCTTCTCCACGCAGATCAACAACATGGAGCAGCGGGGCACCAGCCCGGACGACGCCTGGTCCGCCGCCACCAACGCCATCGACAAGGCAATCGGCTAGGCGCTCGGCTAGACACCTCCCGCGCGGATCCGGTCCGATCCGTACGGAAGGCACTGACCACCGCCGGGCGGGTGGCCCGCAACCGCCCGCCCGGCCCCCGCCGTCAGGCCGGCACCGCCACCCGGGCCGGCGTCCCCCAGGAAGGACTCCCGACTGTGTCCCTATCGGCACCCGCCCGGGATGCTCACACCCCGCCCCCCTCCGGTTCTCCGGAGACCTCGGCGGCCGACCGCCGGCAGAAGTGGCGCAGCAGGCTGTGGAGGTTCGACGACAAGGCATCGCCGTACGCCTACATCGCCCCGTTCTTCCTGGTCTTCGGCGCCTTCGGGCTCTATCCGCTGCTCTACACCGGCTGGATCGCCCTGCACCGGGTGGAGATGACCGGTCTCGACCAGATGCAGTGGGTCGGCTGGGCCAACTTCGACCGGATCCTGCACGACGCCGAGTTCTGGACGGCGGTCTCCAACACCTTCCTGATCGGTGTGATGTCGGCGGCCCCCCAGCTGCTCGTCGCGCTGGGCCTGGCCCATCTGCTCAACTACAAGCTGCGGGCCAGCACCTTCTTCCGCACCATCATCCTGACCCCGTACGCCACATCGGTGGCGTCGGCGGCCCTGGTCTTCGCCCTGGTCTTCCGGGCCGACGGCGGCCTGCTCAACTGGCTGCTGCACTTCATCGGCCTCGGTCACACCAACTGGGCCAACGGGCACTGGACTTCGAAGATCGCCATCTCGGTCATCGTCATCTGGCGCTGGACCGGCTACAACACCCTGATCTACCTGGCCGCGATGCAGGCGGTTCCCAGCGATCTGTACGAAGCGGCCTCCATCGACGGAGCCTCGCGCTGGCAGCAGTTCCGCAAGGTGACCATCCCCTCGCTGCGGCCGACGATCCTCTTCACGATCGTCATCTCGACCATCGGCTCCATGCAGCTCTTCGGCGAGCCGCTGCTCCTGGAGGGCGGCACCCTCGGCGCCACCGGCGGCAACGAGAATCAGTACGAGACGCTCAGCGTCTACCTCTACAACTACGGCTGGAATCTGGGGCACCTCGGTCCGGCCGCCGCGGTGGCCTGGGCGATGCTCGCCCTGCTGCTGATCATCGCCGCGATCAACTGGCTCATCGGCCGTTACGTACGCAAGTCCGCGGCCTGACCGGGAGCGAAATCCATGACCATGACCAGCCCCACCCACGCGCCAGGTCTCACCCCCCGGCCGGTCCCCGCACCCTCCGCGCCCCGCCGCCGCTTCCGGCCCGGCGCCGGCCAGCAGCTGAAGGGCGGCCCCTTCTCCTATGTCGCGCTGATCGCCGTCGGTATCGGCTCCATCCTGCCGCTGTACTGGACCCTGGTGGCCGCGTCCCACACCCAGGACGAGGTGCTGGCCAGTACACCGCCGTTCCTGCCCGGCGGCCGGCTCGTCCACAACCTCAACGCCGCCTGGAACCAGGCCCACCTCGGCAAGGCGATCGTCAACTCCGTCATCGTCTCCGGCTGCATCACCGCGGCCACGCTCTTCTTCTGCACGCTGGCCGGGTACGCCTTCGCCAAGATGCGGTTCCGGGGGCGCGGCGGACTGATGACCGCGGTCATCGCCACCCTGACCATCCCGCCGCAGCTCAGCGTCGTCCCGCTCTTCATGATGATGTCCAAGATCGGCTGGGGCGGGAACCTGGAGTCGGTGATCTTCCCGACCCTGGTGAGCGCGTTCGGTGTCTTCTTCATGCGGCAGTACCTACTGGAGGCGCTGCCGTACGAACTGGTCGAGGCGGCCAAGATCGACGGCGCCAACAACCTCCGTATCGTGCGCAGCGTGGTCCTCCCGGCGGCCCGCCCCGCGATGATGGTGCTGGGGATGCTCACCTTCGTCCAGGCGTGGAACGACTTCTTCTGGCCCTATCTCGCCCTCAACCAGCAGAACCCCACCCTGCAGGTCGCGCTCGGTCAGCTGAGCGCCTCCTACACGCCGGACCAGAGCATCGTGATGGCGGGCGCGCTGATCAGTACGCTGCCGCTGCTCGTGGTGTTCGTGATCTTCGGCAAGCAGATCGTCGGAGGCATCATGTCCGGCGCCGTCAAGGGGTGACCTCTGCGTCTCCCGTCCTCCCCGGTGCGTCCCGTACGGCCCGTGCCTGACCGCGAGCCGTACGGGACACCGGAGCCGGACCCGTTCCGTCTTCCCCACCGCCCGTCTTCCCCACCGCCCCTGTTCCGCCCACCCCTGGGAGCGCTCCCGCATGACCGTCGTACGATCCGAGACCACCACCCGTGAGCAGGCGCCCGAGGCGGCGGAATTCCCCGTGGGCTTCGTCTGGGGCGCGGCCACCGCCGCCTACCAGGTGGAGGGCGCCGCCGCCAAGGACGGCCGCACCCCCTCCATCTGGGACACCTTCAGCCACACCCCGGGCAAGATCCGCAACGGCGACACCGGCGACATCGCAGCCGACCACTACCACCGCTACCGCGACGACGTGGCCCTGATGAAGGAGCTGGGCCTCAAGGCGTACCGCTTCTCGGTCTCCTGGTCGCGGGTGCAGCCCACCGGCCGCGGCCCGGCCGTGGAGCGCGGCCTCGACTTCTACCGCAGACTCGCCGACGAACTGCTCGAAGCGGGCATCACCCCGGTCGCCACGCTCTACCACTGGGACCTGCCACAGGAGTTGGAGGACGCGGGCGGCTGGCCCCACCGGGCCACCGCCGACCGCTTCACCGACTACGCGGAGATCATGGCGGGCGCACTCGGCGACCGCGTCGGCATGTGGACCACGCTCAACGAGCCGTGGTGCTCCGCCTTTCTCGGTTACGGCTCAGGGGTGCACGCCCCGGGCCGCACCGAGCCCGCCGCGACCCTGCGGGCGGCCCACCACCTCAACCTCGCCCACGGCCGGGCGACCGAGGTGCTGCGCGGCCGACTGCCCGCCACCGCGCAGATCTCGGTCACCCTCAATCTCCACCAGGTCCGCCCGCTCACCGGCAGCGCGGCCGACGCGGACGCCGCACGCCGGATCGACGCCGTCGGCAACCGGATCTTCACCGGCCCGATCCTGGACGGCGGCTACCCCGAGGACCTGCTCGCCGACACCGCCCATCTGGTGGACTGGCCGGAGCTGGTCAGGGACGGCGACCTGGCCACCATCGCGGCGCCCATCGACGTACTCGGCGTCAACTACTACACGCCGACGCTGGTTTCGACCCCGGAGAGCGGTGCGGGGGACACCCGCGACGACGGTCACGGCAGCAGCGACCACTCGCCGTGGACCGGGTCCGAACATGTCGCCTTCCACCTCGCGGAGGGCAAGAAGCGCACCGCGATGAACTGGGCGATCGACCCCGACGGGCTCTACAGCCTGCTGACCGACGTCAGCAGGGAGCACCCGGGGCTGCCGCTGATGGTCACCGAGAACGGCGCCGCGTTCGACGACTACGTCTCGCCCGAGGGCCAGGTCGCCGACCCCGAGCGGATCGACTACCTGCGTGGCCATCTCGACGCCGTACGGCGGGCGGTGGCCGACGGCGCCGATGTGCGCGGCTACTTCCTCTGGTCCCTGATGGACAACTTCGAGTGGGGGTACGGGTATTCGAAGCGGTTCGGCGCGGTCTACGTCGACTACGCGTCCCAGCGCCGTATCCCGAAGGCGAGCGCCCACTGGTACGCCGATGTGATCCGGCGCCACGCGCTGCCGCCGGTGGACTGACCCGGCCGGACCCCGGCGGACGGCCGGAGCCGGGCAGCGCGCCCGGCCCGGCCCGTTCTGCGGCGGTCCCGTCGCCCCGTACAGTGGGAGCGCTCTACAGTGGGAGCGCTCCCATCGCGTTCTCCTCACAGGCGTGCGCTACGGGACGGGCCGGGCCCCGGGCGGGTCGAGGAGCCGGAGACCGGACTTGGTCCGGTTATCCGACTTGTGAGAAATTGACCGCGAACGGGAGGCAGCCATGACGGCAGCGCGAGTACGGAGCGGCGGGCGGCCCACGCTCGAAGAGGTCGCGGCACGGGCCGGGGTCGGCCGCGGCACCGCCTCCCGCGTCATCAACGGATCGCCCCGGGTCAGCGACCGCACCCGCGAAGCCGTCGAGACCGCGGTCGCCGAGCTGGGATACGTACCCAACCGGGCGGCCCGCGCGCTCGCCGGGAACCGTACGGACGCCATCGCGCTCGTCGTCCCCGAGCCGGAGACCCGCTTCTTCGCCGAGCCGTACTTCTCGGACATCGTCCGGGGGGTCGGCGCCGCGCTCGCCGACACCGAGATGCAGCTGCTGCTCACCCTCGTCGGCAGCGACCGCGAGCGCGACCGGCTCGCCCAGTACCTGGCCGCGCACCGGGTGGACGGGGTGCTGCTCGTCTCCGTGCACGCCGACGACCCGCTGCCCGACCTGCTCCAGCAGCTCGACATCCCGGCCGTGGTCAGCGGCCGGCGCTCCTACCAGGAGACGCTTCCCTCGGTCGACTCGGACAACTACCAGGGGGCGCGCAGCGCTGTCGGGCATCTGGTGGCGCGGGGGAGACGCAGGATCGCGACCATCACCGGGCCGTCCGACATCTACGCCGCGCAGTGCCGCCTGGACGGGTACCGCAGGGCGGTCGCAGCCGCGGGCGCGGACGGTGACGGGGCGCTCGTCGCCCCCGGCGACTTCTCCGAGGAGAGCGGCAGACGGGCGATGGAGCTGCTCCTCGACCGCCGCCCCGATCTGGACGCGGTGTTCGCCGCGTCCGACGTGATGGCCGCGGGCGCCCGCCAGGTGTTGCGCGAGCGCGGTCGGCGGGTGCCCGACGATGTGGCCCTCGTCGGGTTCGACGACTCGGTGATCGCCCGTCATATGGACCCGCCCCTGACGAGTGTGCGCCAGCCGATCGAGGAGATGGGCCGCGCCATGGCCCGTCTGCTGCTCTCGGAGATCGCGGCACACCGCTCGCCGGGGACGGCCGCCGTCGAGCGGTCCCAACTGGTGCTCCCGACGGATCTGGTGCCACGGCTCAGCTCGTAACGGCCTCGCGGCAGCGGCAGCAGCACCCGTACGTGTACCGGCAGCGGCACCCGTGTGCGTATCGGTCGCCGCACCCGTGCCCGCACCCGTACGCGTCCCGGTATGCGCATTCGGGCCGGCCCCCCGGCCCCGCGCTCAGTTGCCGCCCCCGGCGGGCGGGGTGCCCGGCGCGCGCAGCGGTTCGCGCGAGGTCTGGCCCGGAATGCCGCCGTCCGCCGCGCTCTTGCGAGCGTGCGCCGCGAACTCGGGCCAGCTGCCCGGGTCCTGATGGTCGTTCTCCGGCACCTGGGAGTGCCCGTACCAGCCGGCGGCGTGTTCCCAGGTGCTCTCCCTGCGGTGCGAGGTGAAGTCGGCCGGCCGGCCCATCGGCCAGGTGTCGGGCACACCCCAGGACTTGACCCAGCCGTTCAGGTCCGCCCAGCCCTTGCACGGGGTGTCCGTGAGCTTCGCGTAGACCTTGCCGTCCACCCGGCAGTACGGGAAGAAGAGCGCCTCGATCTGGATCACGACCGAGCCCGCCCGGTTGGTACGGGTGCCGCCCTCCCGGTCCACCAGGCTCTTCGCCCGTGAGGTGGCCGGGGTGAACTGGGTGAACCGCCCGGTGAACGGAGACCAGAGCAGATGCGGGGCGGCGGCCTTCCCGGTGGCGGTGCGCCCGAAGTGGTCGGCGAGCCGCTCGTACGGGACGAGGTCGGCGGGTTCGGCTGCGGTGGCGTTCTTGTCCCAGGTGATGTGGGCGACCGCCTTGGCTGGGCCGCCGGCTGTGGGCGCGTGGTCACCGGTGTCGAGGCGCTGGGCGCCGGGCATCCAGAGTTCGGACATGGTCTCTCCACAGCAGGGAGTGGCCCTGGGCCCGGGCGGCGCAGGGCAGGGGCCTGCTGCCAGGTCCAACCGGCGACCGGCGCCGTACGTCACGGAGACCGGGAGGGCGCACGGAGTGACCGGGAGAACAGCGGGAGCGGCGGCGGCGCACACGGCGGCGCACAGACGACGGAGGCCCGGCCTGTACGCGCAGACCGGGCCTCCGTCAGAAGATTCCTACGGGGTAGTGACAGCGGCCCTGCAACCGGCCCGCCTACGGAACCAGCACCACCTTGCCGAACAGGCCGCCGCCTTCGACCAGTTCATGTGCCCGACGCACCTGCGCCATGGGCAAGGCCTCGTGGATGACACCCCGCAGGCGCCCTGCTGCGGCGGCCTCGAACAAGGCCTCGGCGTGTGGTGCGATTTCGGCACCTGGAAGTGAACCGAGGCTGAAAGCAATGAAGGTGGGCGACCGGTGGTAATGCTGCAGCAGGGCCTTGCCGAACCCGGCGTCGGGAGATCCGCCCGCGGCGCCGCACAGGACAAAACGCCCGTTCGATGCCAGCCGACCGACCCATACGCCGATCTCGTCGCCGCCGACTGTGTCGAGCACCACGTCGTACTCCCCGGAGAAGCCGGCCTCGCTGCTGGGCACTACCCGGGATGCACCGAACTCGGCCAGCCGGTCGTCCGGTCTCGTGCGGGAGACGACGGCAGTGACGTCGGCCCCCTGAGCAGCAGCCTGCTGAACGGCCATCAGGCCGATGCCTCCGCGTGCTCCCCTGATCGCCACGGAATCACCGGGGCCGACACCGGCCTTTTCGAGACCGACGCGGGCCACCAGTCCGTTCACGCCGATGGCCACGGCCTCGTTCGCGCTGACGGCCGCCGGCACGGTGGCCAGACTGTCGGCTGCGACCAGTGCCTGCTCTGCGTATCCACCGCCCTGGACCACGGCGAACACGCGGCGCCCGACCCAACCGGCGTCCACGCCCTCACCCGCCGCCGTGACGACCCCGGCTATCTCCACGCCGGGGACGAAGCCCGGTACGGACAGCGGCTGGTACTCGCCTCGACGGGCCATGATGTCCACGAAACCGACCCCGCTGGCCTCCACCTGGACCACGGCTTGCCCTGCACCGGCCACCGGATCGGCCACCTCGGTCAGCCCGAGTGCGTCCGCGCCGCCGAAGGCGTCCACGACTACGGCCTTCACGCCCACCACCTCTGTTCCGTGCCTGTTCCCGTACTGCGCATGGCAACCATCAGGCAGCAACCGTTCATTCCCCGAAACGCGCACCTACGGAACGCCCGAAAGCCGACGAGTGATGGCGGTGGGCCGCAGACTCGGCAAGAAGTACTTGGACCGCAAGCGGGCCGGGCCCGCCGGTCACGCGGTGAACGCCCGCCGACCGCCCCGCGACGAGATCGCTTCAGCGCTCGATGTGGCAGGGAGCCAAACGACTGAGGGCTGACCCGCCTATGCAGGTCAGCCCTCAGTCACTGAGGGTGAGTAACGGGACTCGAACCCGCGACATCCTGGACCACAACCAGGTGCTCTACCATCTGAGCTATACCCACCATGACCGTGTCGTTTCCGACCGGCCGAGAAAAAGTGTACAGGGTCCGGGAGGGTGCTCGCTCCCGCCTTTCGGGCGGGTCCCCGGCGTTTTCCGTGCGCCCGCCCCGATCCGGACGCGCGGCGCTAATCCGCAGGCAGGACGTGCTTGGCCGCGATCTTCTTCGCGGTGTCCGAGTCCGGCCCAGGCTGCGGTACGAAGACCGCCTCCCGGTAGTAGCGCAGCTCCGCGATGGACTCACGGATGTCCGCCAGCGCCCGGTGGTTGCCCTTCTTCTCCGGGCTGTTGAAGTAGGCGCGCGGATACCAGCGGCGGGCCAGCTCCTTGACCGACGAGACATCCACGATCCGGTAGTGGAGGTAGCCCTCAAGGTCCTTCATGTCGCGCAGCAGGAAGCCCCGGTCGGTACCGACCGAATTCCCGCAGAGCGGCGCCTTGCCCGGCTCCTTCACATGCTCGCGCACATACGCCAGCACCTGCGCCTCGGCGTCGGCCAGCGTCGTACCGCCGTCCAGCTCGTCGAGCAGGCCGGATGAGGTGTGCATCTTCCGCACCACGTCGGGCATGGTCTCCAGGGCCCCGGCGGGCGGGCGGATCACGATGTCCACCCCTTCGCCGAGCACGTTCAGCTCCGAGTCGGTGACCAGTGCGGCCACCTCAATGAGTGCGTCGTCCGTCAACGAGAGCCCGGTCATCTCGCAGTCGATCCACACCATGCGATCGTTCATGCGCCCTACCTTAGACCGGCCGGCAAGGGGCGCCGCCGTCCCCCGGCGGCGGTCGGGGGGGGGGGGGGGGGGGGACCGCCCCCCCCCGC
>NZ_JBHYWP010000094.1:0-32449 GCF_042751845.1 Streptomyces sp. NPDC059398
CGCCCGCTCCACGGTCCCCCTCGCAGGGGGTCTCTCCATCGAGGCTCTGCGATTCACTCGTTCGGCCAGGCGCTCGGAGTGAATGCCAGGAGCGCGAGGGGGCGCTTTCGGCCGTTGACCTTCTCCCGGCGATCACCGCGCGCCTACGGTCGGATCCATGGGAAGCGGGGACCGGGAGACGCTGGTACGCATCTGCGATCCGGCGGGACGCCCGAGAGGCACCGGCTTCGTCGCCGATGACCGGGGCACGGTGGTGACCGGCCACGAGGTGATCGCCGGCCTCGAAGGAGCCGTGCTGCACGGTGCGGAGGGCCGGACGTGCCGGGCCGGCGCCGAGGCGTTCACCGCCCTGCCCGGACTGGGGCTGGCCCTGATCCACGGCGGGGACCTCGGCGTACCCCCGCTGCCGCTGGCTGTCCGCGACACGGTCGGGACCGGCACCTATGTACGGGTCGCCGCGCTCGGCTGGCGGGCCGCGCGTGTCCTGGGCGAGACCGCCGTGGAGTATCCGGCGGACGGCCGCGGCCACCGGCTCACCGCTCTGGAGCTGGCGCTCGGCACCCAGGGGAGCGACGCACTCCGCCCCGGCGGCGCCGCAGCGGGCGGGCCCGTCGTGGACGCGTCGACCGGCGCGGTGCTCGGGGTCATCGGCACCGCGTTCCGCGGTGACCGCCCGGCGGCCGGCTTCGCCGTTCCGCTGCGCGGCGCCCCGCTCGCCGCGCTGCTGCGGCGCAACGCGGCGACCGTCCCCGGACACGGCCGCGATCTCAACCTCGCGGGCGTCCTTGAGCTGACCGCCACATCGGTCGGCCCTTGCGGCTCGGCCGGGCTCTGGTACGAGCCGGTCGAGCGGCCCGGTATCGCCGGGGCGCTGGACGGCTTCGACGCGGGCAGCGGCCCTGTCCTCGGCCTGGTCGGCGCCCCCGGCACCGGCCGTACGACGGAACTGGCCGCCCTCGCGGCCCGCCGGGCCCGTGGCGCGGAGCCCGCCCCCACGGTGTGGCTGCGCGGGGCCGATCTGCGCGCCTGCGATGTCTCGGTCGCGGACGCGGTGGCCCGTACGGTCCGGGAGGCCGGGCGGATCGTCGGCGCCGACCGGAGCGGCGGACTGGACCGGGTCACCCCGGAGCGCGTAGCCGGCCTCGCCGCCGCGGCCGGGCAGCCCCTGCTCGTCCTGCTCGACGGTCCGGAGGAGATGGCGCCGCTGCCGGCCGGAGCGCTGCCGGAGTGGGCCGCGGCCACCACGCGCTGGCTGGGTGCGCACGGCGCGCAGATGGTGGTCGCCTGCCGCCCCGAGTACTGGGAGCAGGCGGCCGGACTCCTCGGCCCGAGGGGCGCGGAGTGCGTCAGGATCGGGGACCTGCCGCCCCGCGAGGCCGAGCGGGCCCGGCAGCGCTACGGCATCCCCGAGGGAATGCTCGCCCCGCAGGACGCCGGCCATCCGCTCACGCTGCGGATGCTCGCCGAGGTACGGGCCGCCGTCCCCGAGGGGCTGGACGGCAGGCCCGCCCGCGAGGACGTGTTCACCGCCTACCTGGACCTGCTCTGTCTGCGCACCGCCGTACGGATCGCGGCCACCCGGCGCCCCGCACCCCGGGGCACGGAGGTGCGCCGTCTGGCCGCCGCGGTCTCGGGCCGGGTGCACGAGGCGGCGCGGCGCTGTCTGGGGCCGGGGCAGGGGGAGCTGGACCGGGCCTCCTTCGAGGAGCTGTTCCCGTGGCGTACGGGGTGGGCGTCGGCCGTGCTGACCGAGGGCCTGCTGACCCCGGCAGGGGCCGGGTACCGCTTCGCGCACGGCGAGCTGGCCGACTGGGTGCAGGGCGAGCACCTCGATGTGGACGGCGCGCTCCACACGCTGGTGCACCGGAGTGCGGGGGAGCCCACCGCCGATGGGACCACCCGTCTCCCGGAGCGGGCGGACGCCGGGCCCCCGGCGCAGCGCCCACCGACCGTGCCCCGGCACCGGGCGGCGCCGGTGGTCCAGGCGCTGCTGCTGCTCGGACGCCGCCACGGCGCCCATGAACTGGGGCGCAGGCTCCGCGACTTGACCGAGGCGCTGGACCGGATGCAGGGCCGGCCCACCGGGCCGCGGGCGGCGCGGCCCGCGGAGGCGGGCCCCGGCGCGGAGCGGACGCCGACCGTGCCCCGGCAGGCGGGGTGCGCCCCATCGGAACGCCCGGCGCGCACCCTGGCCCCTTCCGCCCCCGGCCCGGCCACATCGGCTGCGACAGTCTGCGACGGACCGTCCGGGCCGCCGCACCGGACATCTTTCCCGGACGGGCCGCCGGTGTCCGCCGGGCCGCTCACCGACCCGGAGTGGTGGGCCGCGCGGCTGCTCGCGGACGTCCTGCTGCGCATCCCGGACGCCCGCCCCTACATCGGTGTACTGCGGCTCCTCGCCGACCGGATCACGCTGCTGTCCGTCCGGGCCGGCGGTCCGCGCGGGCTGGGCGGATTCCGTACCTTCGACAGTGTGTTCTGGGAGCGGCTGCGGATCGGCGAGAGCCAGCGGCTCGACCTGCTGCGGCGGCTGGTGCCCGCGGACGGGGTGCCCGGCGAGCGGACCGCCGACCGCTATCTGGACGCCGCAGCCCGGCGCCTCGCCGCCGAGCCCCGGACCGTACAGCCGCTGCTGTGCCGCTGGTTCGGCGACGAGCGGGTGCTGCCGTCCGACGACCACGCCGAACTGCGGCCCACCGTGGCCGGGGCCGCGCAGGCGCTGCTGTACACCCGGCGGGGGCTGGCCGTGGACGACCTCGCCGAGGCGCTCGTCGCCACCAGCCACCCCCGCGCCGACGAACTGCTCGCCGCGCTCGCCGAGGACGAGACGTCCGCGCTCTGCCGCGCCGTGGACCGCTGGGCGCACGACGACCGGCCCGAGCGCCGGGCCGCCGCCGCCCGCCAGGCCGCACGGGCCGCCGTGCACGCCGGAACCGGCCCCGACCGCGAGCTGCTGCGATATGCGGCGCTGGCCCTGCTCGCCCGCCCCGGTGACACGGCGCTGCACGGCCCCGCCCTGGCCCTGCTCATCGGCGACCCGCAGAGCCGCGCCCGTCATCTGCCGCGCGCCCTGGCCCTGTTCGAGTCCGGCGGGCCCCAACTGCCCGCCGCCGCGCTCGCCACCGCCCTGCCCACCCACCCGGGACCCGTGTTCGCCGCCTTCGAGGCCGCCCTTCGGGCACGGCCCGGCACGGCGGGCCCGGTGCTCAGCGCACTCGCCCAGGTCAGCGACCCCACCCCCGCCCGCCGGGCCGCCGCCCTCGTCCATGAGTACGTCGACCGCCACCCGGCCGGCGCGGTGCACGCGGCAGCGTTCGTCGACCGCCGCCTGGAGGACGGCCCGGCCGCCCGCGCTGTCCTCTTCCCGCTGGTCACCGGCTTGTTGCGAGGCCGCCCCAGCTCTGTACGCGCGGCCCTCGCCCCGGTGCTCGCCGCGCCCGGCGGCCAGGGCTCGCGTGCGATGCGGGCCGAGCTGCTCGACGTACTCCTGGAGTACGAGCGGTACGAGGCCAGGGACGGTACGGCCGTGCTGGAGGCCCTGGTGCGGGCCGCTGCCGACGGTGCGGGCCGCCGCGCCGGACCACGGACCCGCGATCTGGTCCACCGTGCGGGACTGCTGCTGGCCCGTACGCCCGACGGTGCGGCCCTCCTCGACCGGCTGCTGGCCGAACTGTGCGCCCGGACACCCCTCTTCGCGGGACAGCTCGCCGACTGGCTGGCCCGTGCACCGCAGGAGTGGGCCGTCGTCGCCGGCCCCGCCGCCCGGCTCGCGGCCGGGAAGCCGGCGGCCCCGATGCCGATGCACGCCGCGAGCGCCGGACATGGCAGTCTTAGACCTGCGTAACTGCAGGGCATTGATCATGTACACGGGTTCGGGCGAGGAGCGGTCTCAGTGCAGCGCTGGCGTGGCTTGGAGGACATTCCCCAGGACTGGGGACGCAGCGTCGTCACCATCGGGTCCTACGACGGGGTGCACCGCGGCCATCAGCTGATCATCGGGCGGGCCGTGGAGCGCGCGCGTGAGCTGGGCGTTCCCTCGGTGGTCGTCACCTTCGACCCGCACCCCAGCGAGGTCGTGCGCCCCGGCAGCCACCCCCCGCTGCTCGCCCCGCACCACCGGCGCGCCGAGCTGATGGCGGAGCTGGGTGTGGACGCCCAGCTGATCCTCCCCTTCACGGCCGAGTTCTCGAAGCTGTCGCCCGCCGACTTCATCGTGAAGGTCCTGGTCGACAAGTTGCACGCGCGCGCCGTCATCGAGGGCCCCAACTTCCGCTTCGGACACAAGGCGGCCGGAAACGTCGGCTTCCTCGCCGAGCTGGGCGCGACCTACGACTACGAGGTCGACATCGTGGACCTCTCGGTGAGCGGCGAGGCGGGCGGCGGCGAGCCGTTCTCCTCCACCCTGACCCGCCGTCTGGTCGCCGAGGGCGACATGACGGGCGCGGCCGAGATCCTGGGCCGCCCGCACCGCGTCGAGGGCGTGGTGGTCCGCGGCGCACAGCGCGGCCGGGAGCTGGGCTTCCCCACGGCGAACGTCGAGACGCTCCCGCACACCGCGATCCCGGTGGACGGCGTGTACGCGGGATGGCTGACCGCGGACGGCGAGCGGATGCCCGCGGCGATCTCGGTCGGCAGCAACCCCCAGTTCGACGGCAGCGAACGCACCGTGGAGGCGTACGCCATCGACCGCGTCGGCCTGGACCTGTACGGCATGCATGTCGCCGTGGACTTCCTCGCCTATGTGCGCGGCATGGAGAAGTTCGACACGATCGACGCGCTCCTGGTGGCCATGGCGGACGATGTGAAGCGCTGCCGGACCCTCATCGAGGCGTACGAGTCGCACTGACCGGCTGACGCCGCGGTGAGCACCAGGGATGCTCATGTCCCGGCCGCCACCAGCACGTTCCCTGCCGCCGTCCGGCAGTAGAGCACGGACCGCCCGGCCCGCCGTCTGAACACCAGTCCGGCTTCCAGCAGGATCCTGAGGTGGCGGCCCACCGAGCCCAGCGCCTGACCCGAGAGCGCGACCAGCTGGGTCGTGCTCTTCGGGGTGTCGAGCAGCAGCAGAACGCCCGCTCGGCCGGTGCCCAGCAGGCTGCCGAGCGCCCCGGGTGCGGGCGCCCGCGCCGGCTCCGAGAGCCCGCCCGTACAGGGGTAGACGGCGGCGAAGCGGTGCGGCCTCTCCCATGCGACCCAGCCGCTGCACCCGCTGGCCGGCGCGAACAGCAGCTGCGCCCCCGAGATCTCCTGCGGCTCATAGGCCCCGTGGTTGACCCTTAGCCGTCCTTCGCCCAGCCAGCGCATTCCCGGCCGGATGTCGTCGAGCGCCGCCGCCCAGCCGCCCTGGGTGAGCAGCCGGGTACGCGCCAGGATGTCCGCCTCGAAGAGGCGCCGCCGCCGGGCCCAGTACGGCAGGACGGTCTCCGTCCACACCCACTCCAGGAGGCCGGCCGCCCGGTCCGGCAGGTCGTCCCGGTGCAGGGCGGCGGGCAGCCGTCCGCCCGCGCCGAAGGCCAGGTCGTATCTGGCCTCGGCCGGCGGGGTCGCGCGTACCCCGGCCAGCTCGCGGTGGAAGTCCGACTCGTCCTCGGCCGGTGGGGTGGGCGACAGGAAGTCGGCGATCCAGTGCGGCCGCAGACCGGTCCGCACCAGCAGGCGGGTGACCGGATCCGCGGCCAGCAACTCCTCGTAGGCCGGGCGGTGCGCGGCCAGCCAGGACTGCTCACCGGGATGCCCGGTCCGACCCGACTCCAGCATCACCAGACAGGCGAAAGCCTCACTGAACTGCGAGATCACAAACCGGCTGCGGGCCAGTGTGTCCGCGTCGATGATCCAGAGCCCCATGTTTCGCCTCCCGGCGAAAGATTATTCGCAGCCGCCCGCGCACGGTCAGAATCCGGCGCATGCGCACCTACCGACAGCTCTTCGCGGCAAGGGAGTTCACCCCGCTCTTCGTCTCCGTCTCGCTCCTGTCCGTGGCCTCCACCGTCAGCGGTATCGCCCTCGCCTCGCTGGTCTTCTCCGCCACCCACTCGCCGCTGTTCGCCGCGCTGAGCATGTTCGGGGGCTCCTTCGCGCAGGTCATCGGCGCCGTGGCACTGCTCTCCGCCGCGGACCGGCTGCCGCCCCGGGCCGCCGAGACCGGCCTCGCCGCGATCGCCGGCGTGGGCACCGCCGTCCTCGCGCTGCCGGGGCTACCGCTCCCGGCCACCTTCGCGGTGCTGTTCGGGCTGGGCCTGACCGGTTCGGTGGGCGGCGGGGTGCGCTACGGGCTGCTCGCCGAGATCCTTCCCGGTGAGGCCTACGTCCTGGGGCGCTCGGCGCTGAACATGTCGGTCGGGGCCACACAGATCGCCGGGTTCGCGGTCGGCGGGGTGCTGGTCACCGCGCTCTCGCCGCGCGGCACACTGCTCGTCGCCGCCGCACTGGCCCTGACCGCGGCGGCCGTCGCGCTCGGCGGGCTGAGCAGCCGGCCGCCCCGGTCGGCGGGCCGCCCGTCGGTCCGGGAGACCTGGCGGGTCAACCGGCTGATCTGGTCGTCCGCGCAGCGCCGTTCCGTCTACCTCGCGCTCTGGGTGCCCAATGGGCTGATCGTCGGCTGCGAGTCGGTCTTCGTGCCCTACTCGCCCCGGCACGCGGGGCTGCTGCTCGCGGTCGCCGCGTGCGGGATGCTGGCAGGGGACATGGCGGCCGGCCGGCTCGTACCGCCGCGGTGGCGGCCCCGGCTCGCCCTCCCGCTGCTGCTCCTGCTCGCCACGCCCTACCTGGTCTTCGCGGCCCGGCCGGGGCTGCCGCTCGCGGTGACCGCCGTCGTGGCAGCCTCGGCCGGATACGCGTCGAGCCTGGTCCTGATGGAGCGTCTGGTGGAGCTGACGCCGGATGAGATCCAGGGCCAGTCGCTCGGCCTGCACACCTCGGGGATGCTCACCCTCCAGGGGGTGGGGGCCGCTCTCGCGGGCGCAGTGGCCCAGCACACATCGGCGGCGACAGCCATGGCGGTGATGGGCGCGGCGTCCCTCACCGTGTCAATGGCCCTGGTGCGGGGGCTGCGGGCCCCGGCGCGGGCGGCGCCGGTGCGGCCGGCCCCCTGACCGCACCGGCGCACCAGCTCGGTGGCCAGGCACGGGCAACTCAGCGATCGCAGCAGCCGTGGCGCAGGCGAAAGGTGAAGGGCCACGCGCAGGAGGTGCCGAAGAGAAGATCCGGGACAGCGGGGGTTCTCCGCTGGGCAGCCACCTCATGAACGGGTGAGGTCAGCGGGGCGGGCGGACCGGTTCCGAGGATGGGGGCTGCGGCGCTGTCCAACTGGCGAGAAGTCTGAGGCGGTCCTCCGAGGGGGTGCCCGGCTCGGCCGTGTAGACGGTCAGGTCGTGGACGGCCCGTTGAGGCAGGGGCAGGTTCAGGGAGCGGAAGGTCATCTCCAGGCGGCCGACTTCGGGATGGTCCAGCCGCTTGACGCCTTCGTGATGGATCCGGACGTCGTGACTGGCCCACATGGTGCGGAAGTCGGGGCTGAGCGTGGACAGTTCGCCGACGAGCTCACGCAGGGCCCGGTCGTGGGGTTCGCGTCCGGCTTCGGCGCGGAGCACCGCGACCGTGGCCCTCGCGCCTTCCTCCCAGTCGACGAAGTAGTCGGGGGAGCCGGGGTCGAGGAAGAAGTAACGGGGGAAATTGGCGCAGCCCCGCTCGCCGGTGGTGTCGCTGTCGAACATCGGTGAGTACAGCGCCCTGCACAGCGCGTTGCTCGCGACGATGTCCAGATGCCCGTTGCGTACGAAGGCGGGGGCCATGGTCATGGAGTCCACCATCCACTGGACGGAGGACGGGATCTCGACGTCCTTGCGGCGGTGCGACCTGCGGCGGGCCGGGCGAGCCGCTCTGGCCAGAGCGAGCAGGTAGGTGCGCTCGTCCTCATTGAGCCGCAACGCCTGCGCGACCGCTTCCAGCACGTCCTCGGAGACGCCGCTGATGTGGCCCTTCTCCAACCGCGTGTACCACTCGGTGCTCACACCGGCGAGGGCCGCGACCTCCTCGCGCCGGAGGCCCGGAACCCGGCGTCGTCGGCTGGTGGGCAGCCCGACCCGCTCCGGGGCGAGCTTGGCGCGCCGGCTGATGAGGAAGTCACGGATGTCCGAGCGGTTGTCCGTGCGACTCCCGGTGTGGTGTCCGGGCGTAGGTTCCATGCGCCCACCGTACCCACGGTCCGGCCGACAGAGAGAGGTTGTGTTTATACCCCCCATAAACGCGGCCTTGCCCGCCTTCGACGGCGCCGGTTTCGTGGGGTCGGCGGACGTGAACGGCGCTCCTTCCTCGCCGTCCGCCGACCCCCATCCACGCTTCAGGAGCATGACCATGACGAGCAAGACCGTACTGATCACCGGCGCGACCAGCGGTATCGGCGCCCACACCGCGCGGTTGCTCCTCGACCGCGGCCACCGCGTGGCCGTCACCGGCCGTAACGAGAGCAGGCTGAAGGCGTTCCTCGACGAGGCCGGTCACCCCGACCGTCTGCTGGGCCTGGTCGCGGACGCGGCGGACTGGCAGGCCACCGAGTCGGCCGTTACCCGTACCGTGGCGCATTTCGGTGTCCTTGACGCGGCGGTGGCCAACGCCGGATTCATGTCCGGTGACTCCATCGGGGCAGGCGACCCGACGCTGTGGTCGCCCATGGTCCTCACCAACGTCCTCGGTCCCGCGCTGCTGGCCCACGCCACCCTGCCCCACCTCGAAGCCACCGGCGGACGGCTGGTGCTCATCGGCAGCGTCGCCGGGCTGAAGAACTCTTCCGCCAATCTCTACTCGGCCACCAAGTGGGCCACCACCGGACTCGCCGAGAACCTGCGCCTGCACGCGACGACCCGCGGCATCGGTGTCACTCTCGTCAACCCCGGCATGATCGACACCCCCTTCTGGCAAGGCGCCGACGTTCCCCCCTTCGCCCTGCCTCCCCAGCCCATCGCCGAGGCCATCTGCTTCGCCCTCGACCAGCCGACGGGCGTCGACCTCAACACCCTGACCATCCGGCCCCTGGGCCAGCCCGTCTGACAGCGCTCGGTTGTCACACCACGCCGCTCGCCTCAGGACGCCGGTACCGGACCCGCCGTCTTCATCGCCGCCGCCCAGTGGCACGCCACCGCGTCATCGCCGCTGCCCGCGAGCACCGGAAGGTCCTCCGTACGGCAGGCGTCGGCGACCCCCGCCCGCTCGGCCTCGCCCGAGGCGAGGATGTGGCAGCGGGCGTGGAACCGGCACCCGGGCGGCACCCTGGACGGGTCCGGCGGCTCGCCCGTGAGCACCACCGGCTCCGTCGTGGCGTCCGGCATCACCGACAGCAGCGCCTGGGTGTAGGGGTGCTGGGGCGCCGTGAGGATCCGGTCCACGTCGCCCGTCTCCACGATCCGGCCGAGATACATCACGGCGACCCGGTCGGCGATGTTCCAGGCGAGTCCCAGGTCATGGGTGACGACCAGCGCCGACAGGCCCAGCTCGTCCCGCAGCCGCAGCAGCAGGGCGAGGATCTCACCGCGCACGGACGCGTCGAGCGACGCCACCGGCTCGTCCGCCACGATGAGTTCGGGATCGAGCACCAGCGCCCCCGCGATCACCACCCGCTGGCGCTGACCGCCCGACAGCTCGTGCGGATACTTCAGAAAGAACCGCTCGGGCGGCCGCAGCCCCGCCCGGGAGAGCGCCCCGGACACCGCGTCCCGCTCGTCACCCGTGAACCCGTGGATCCGCAGCCCCTCCGCCACCGCCTCGTACACGGTGTGCCGCGGGTTCAGCGAACCGCTCGGGTCCTGGAGCACCAGCTGGACGCGCTTGCGGTACGCCTTGAGTGCGCGGGCCGAGAGGTCCAGCGGCTCGCCCCCGAAGGCGACCTCGCCCGACGTCGGTTTCACGAGTCCGAGCAGCGCACGGGCGAGCGTCGACTTGCCGCACCCCGACTCGCCGACCAGGGCCACGATCTCGCCGGGCCGGATGTCGAGGTCCACGCCGTCGACGGCGCGCGCAGGGGAAGCCCCGCGCCGGCCGGGGAAGGCCACCTCAAGCGCGGTGGTGCTGAGCAGGGGAGGAGGGGTGGTCATGAGGTGCTCCTTGTTTCCTCGGCACCGGGCTCGGCGGCCGGACCGGCACTGGCGTCGGGTGCCGCGGCAGCGCCCGGCTCCACGAGCAGACAGGCCGCCTGCCGTCCCGGCCCGGCGTCCCGCAGCTCCTGCCCGGCGGTCGCGCACGCGTCCAGCGCCACCGGGCAGCGCGGATGGAACGTACAGCCCGAAGGCAGCGCCGCCGGGTCGGGCGGGTCACCGGGCAGCCCGCGCGGGGCGCGCCGGGAAACCGGGTCGCCGATGCGCGGGAAGGCCCCGGAGAGCGCGGCGCTGTACGGGTGCGCCGCGGCGGTGAAGACCTGCTGCGCCGGGCCCTCCTCAACGATCCGGCCCGCGTACATCACGGCGAGCCGGTCGCAGGTGTCGGCCAGCACCGCGAGGTCATGACTGATCATCAGCAGGCTGATGTCCTGGTCCGCGACCAGCTGCTCGATGAGCCGCAGGATCTGGGCCTGGATCATCACGTCGAGCGCGGTGGTCGGCTCGTCGGCGACGATCACCTGGGGGTCGCAGGCCAGCGCCATCGCGATCATCACGCGCTGCCGCTGCCCGCCGGACAGCTCGTGCGGATAGGCGTCGGCCCGCGCCGCGGGCAGCCCCACCTGCTCCAGCAGCCCCCGGGCCCGCCTGCGTGCCTCCGCCGGAGTCGCCTGACGGTGTACGAGCAGCGGCTCCGTGATCTGGTCGCCGATCCGGTGCACCGCGTTGAGGGAGTGCATCGCACCCTGGAAGACGATCGAGGCGCCCGCCCACCGGACGGCCCGCAGCCGCCCCCACTTCATGGTGAGGACGTCCTCGCCGTCGAGCAGGATCTCGCCGCTCAGCTTCGCCGATGCGGGCAGCAGCCGCAGCAGCGCCAGCGCCAGCGTCGACTTCCCGCACCCGGACTCACCGGCGATCCCGAGCTTCTGCCCGGCGCCCACGGTCAGGTCCACCCCGCGCACCGCGGGCACGGCCGACGCCCCCGATCCATAGGTGACCTTCAGGTCCCTGATTTCGAGCAGGCTCAACGTCCCACCCCCAGCCTCGGGTTGAGCACGGCCTCCACGGCGCGGCCGCAGAGGGTGAAGGCGAGCGCGACGAGCGCGATGGCGATCCCGGGCGGCGCCAGATACCACCAGTGCCCCGAGGAGACCGCGCCCGCCTCGCGCGCGTCCTGGAGCATGCCGCCCCAGGAGATCACCGTCGGATCCCCGAGACCCAGGAAGGCCAGGGTCGCCTCGGTGAGGATCGCGTTGGAGATGCCCAGCGTCGTCTGGGCGAGCACCAGCGGCACCACATTGGGCAGCACGTGCCGGGTCATCACATGGCTGTGACCTCCGCCGAGCGCGCGGGCACGTTCGATGTACGGACGGGACTCCACGGCGATGGTCTGCGCGCGCACCAGCCGCGCGGTCGTCGGCCAGGAGGTGACGCCGATCGCCAGGATCACCGTCCAGACCGAGTGGTCGAGCACGGTGGCCAGCACGATCGCAAGCACCAGGGTCGGCATCACCAGGAACCAGTCGGTGATCCGCATCAGCACGGTCGCGAACCAGCCGCCGAAGTGCCCGGCGATGATCCCGACCAGGGTGCCGATGGCCACCGAGAGGGCCGCGGCCAGCAGCCCGACGGTCAGTGAGATCCGCGCCCCCCAGACCAGCAGCCCGAGCACGGAGCGCCCGAACTGGTCGGTGCCGAGCGGGAACCGCCCGCTGGGCGACTCCAGGGGCGAGCCCGGAGCCCGGGTCACACTGTGCACGTCACCGCCGACCAGCAGCGGCGCCGCCACGGCGATCAGCGCGATGAGGACCAGCCCCGCCAGCCCGATGACCCCGGCCCGGTGGGTGCGGTACTGCTGCCAGAAGCGGGCCACCGACGCACGCTTCCTGGCGCGGGCGAGCGAGCCCGCCGTCGGTTGTGCGGTCGTCATCGGCCCACCCTGGGATCGAGCAGCGGATAGAGCAGATCGGCGAGTACGTTCATCACGATCATGGCCCCCGCGAAGACCACGAAGAGGCCCTGCACCAGCGGAAGGTCCGGCACGCTGAGCGCCGAGTAGAACAGCCCGCCGACACCGGGCCAGGAGAAGACCGTCTCGACGAGGATCGAACCGGCGGCCACCTGGCCGAAGTTGATGAAGATCATGGTGACGGTCGGCAGCAGCGCGTTGGGCACCGCGTGACGGCGGCGTACGAGATCGTCCCGCAGCCCCTTGGCCCGCGCCGTCGTCAGATAGTCGCTGCCCATCTCGTCGAGGAGCGAGGAGCGCATGACGAGCAGCGTCTGCGCGTAACCCACCGCGACGAGCGTGATCACGGGTAGCACCATGTGGTGCGCGATGTCGGTGACGTACGCGAGACCGGACAGGCCGCCGGACTCCATACCGCCGGTCGGGAACATCCCGGGGATCGGCCCGACCCCCACCGAGAAGACGATGATCAGCAGCAGCCCGAGCCAGAACGACGGCACCGACCAGAGCGTCAGTGCCACACCGGTCGAGATCTTGTCGCCGAGCCGGCCGTTCCGCCAGGCGGAGCGGGTGCCCAGCCAGAGACCGAGCGCACAGTGGATGACCACGGCGACGCCCGTGAGCAGCAGCGTCGCGGGAAGCTTCTGAGCGATCAGATCGGTGACGGGGGCGTGGAACTGGTACGAAGTGCCGAGGTCCCCGGTGAGCGCCTTGGAGCAGTACTGCGTGAACTGCTGCCACACCGGCAGATCGAGCCCCAGCTGCTTGCGGAGCTCCAGGAGCTGGGCGTGGCTGACCGCACGCCCGTGCGTCATCGTACGGACCGGGTCGCCCGGAATGATCCGGAAGAGGAAGAAGCTGGTGACCAGAACGGCGAGCAGCGAGACGGCCGCGCCGCCCAGCTTGCCCGCCACATACAGCAGATACGCGGTCGCGTTGCGGGTGCGAGGGCCGGACGGCCCGGTCTTGACCTCGACCGGGCCGTCCGCCGCACCCTCCGCGAGCGGAGTGGTGCTAGCAGCGCTCATGGGTTATTCACGGTCTTCCGCTGTGGAACGGCGGCGCAGGGCGACAAAGCCTCCGAGCCCGATCACGACGACAGCCGCCACGATGCCGATGACGAGCCCCGTCGAGGAACCCGACGACTTCGAGGCGCTGTGGTCGGCCGGGACCGCCGACCACCAGCTCCAGTAGCCGTCCTGGCCCCAGATGTTTCCCGCCGCCAGGGGCATCGTGTCGATGGACTTGATCTGGTCGGTACGGTATGCCTCGACCGCGTTCGGGTATGCCATGACATTCATGTACCCGGTGTCGTACAGCCGTGATTCCATCTGCTTGACCAGATCAGCCCGTTTGGCGGTGTCGTACTCCTGGGCCTGCCGGGCGTACAGGCTGTCGTACTTCTTGTCGCAGATGAAGGTGTCGGTGGAACCGGTGTCCTTCGGGGTGCTGGGCCGCGCCGCGCAGGTGTGGATGGACAGTACGTAGTCCGGGTCGGGGTTGACCGAGTAGCCGTCGAAGGCCAGGTCGTACTGGCCGGCCAGCTCGGGGTCGGTGACGTTGTCGACGCACGACATCGTGAGGCCGATGCCCAGCTTCCCGTACCACTCCTTCATGTACTGGCCGACGGCCTTGTCCTCCGGGGCGGTGGCATGGCAGAGCAGCCGGAGGTTCAGGGGCTTGCCGTCCTTGCCGACCCGCTTGCCCGCGCCGTTCTTCCGGTAGCCCGCCTCGTCGAGGAGCTTGGCCGCTCTGGCCGGGTCGTAGCTGATCTGCTGGCTCGCCGACGGCTTCCAGACGTAGTCCTTGAAGCGCGGCGGGATGTATCCGGCGCCCTGGACGGCGTGTCCCTGGAAGACCTTGTCGACGATGGTCCGGGTGTCGGTGGCGGCGAACAGAGCCTGGCGTACCCGCCTGTCCTGGAGCGCCGGGTTGCCGTTGCCGAACTTCGTCCCGTCCTTGGCCTGGGCGCCCGGGTTGACGGCGAGTGAGTAGAAGCGCCGGCCCGGGGCGTCGTTGACCTTGATGTTCTTCTCGGACTTCAGGGCTGCCGCCTGGGCCGGGGTGAGGCCCTGGACGAAGGAGACCTCGCCCTTCTCCAGGGCCGCCACGGCCGCGTCGTTGTCCTTGTAGTACTTGAGGTCCAGCTCGTCGAACTTGGGGGCGCCCCGCCAGAAGGTCTTGTTCGGCTTGAACTTCAGATACTGGTCGACCTTGTAGTCGGTGAGGATGAACGGACCGTTGCCGACGACCGGGAACTTCTTGTCGTTGTTGAACTTCGAGAAGTCCTTGACACTCTCCCAGACGTGCTTGGGCACGATCGGTACGTCGAGCGCGGTCATCGTCGCCTGAGGCTTCTTCAGCTGGACGACCAGGGTCTGCGGGTCGGGCGCCGTCACCTTCTTGAAGTTCGCGGTGAAGTTGCCGTTGGCGGTGGCCGCCGCCGGGTCCGTCATCATCTTGTTGAACGTCCACGCCGCGTCGTCGGCGGTGGCCTGCCGGCCGTCCGACCACGTGGAGTTCTTCCGGATGGTGAAGGTCCAGGTCAGCTTGGAGGCCGACGGCTTCCACGAAGTGGCGAGACCGGGGACGGTGTGGCCGTCCTTGACGTCATAGTTCGTCAGGTAGTCGTACATCAGGCGCAGCGCCGTGGTGGAGACCAGGCGCTGGGCGAGGAACGGACTCATCGAGTCGACGCTCTGGTTGACGGCGATGGTGAGGACCTTCTTGCCGCCGGAGCCCTGGTCGGCTCCGGATGCGGAAGGTGCCTTGGCCGTGGCGGCGTGGGCCTGTTGGGGGGCCGGGTTCAGCGGGGTCGCGGCGGCGGCCGCCAGGGCGAGGGCGGTCGCGCCGGTGGCCAGAAGCAGACGGGAACGGGAACGGTGCCGGATTGTGCCGGTCGGAACTCTTCTGTCCATGGGCGTTGACCTCGCGTCAGGGTGAATCATGGAGTCGCCAGCTGGTGAAGCGAAGGTTTATCAGCGGTGGTTTAGACATGTCAACGGTCGTCAAGACCGCGCCTGGTCTGCGCAAATGGCTGAAGGCCCGCACCGTTCGCACGGTGCGGGCCTTCAATGGTCTATACCCTTATGGCCTTACTGCCGGGAGGCCGGCGGTGCCTGCGGGGGCGGCTGCTGCGGCCATCCGGCGGGTGGCACAAAGCCTCCCGGCTCCGGCTGACCGGGCTGACCTGGGTCTCCCGGCTGCTGCGACGGAGGCTGTGGCTGCCCCGGCTGCTGCGGCCAGGGCTGCCCCGGCGCCACCGGCTGTCCGTGCTGTGCCGGCTGGCCCTGCTGCCCCTGCCCGGGGTGGCCCTGGCTGTGCAGGCCCTGGCCCTCGGGGTCCGCGGGGCCGGGCTGGGCGGGGTGCTGCCAGCCCTGCTGCTGCGGCGGATAGGGCTGCCGGCCGTCGCCGTAGGGCTGCTGCGCCCCTTGCGGACCCTGGGGGGCCTGAGGCGTCCGGGGTGCGTACGGCTGCTGCACGCCGGGCATCGGCGGCGGCATGTGCGGAGGCGCGCTCTGGCCGTTGCCGGTCCACAACCCCTGGGCCTGCTGGGCGCGTTGGAAGTCCTCGGCGACCAGGGCTGAGAGGTTGAAGTACGCCTCGCGGGTCTTCGGCCGCATCATGTCCAGGTCGACCTCGGCACCCGCCGACAGATGCTCGTCGAACGGTACGACGACGACGGCGCGGCACCGGGTCTCGAAGTGCTGCACGATGTCGTCGACCTTGATCATCTTGCCGGTCTCGCGGACCCCGGAGATCACCGTGAGCGAGCGCCCCACCAGCTCCGCATAGCCGTGCGCCGAGAGCCAGTCGAGCGTGGTGCTCGCGCTGGACGCGCCGTCGACGGACGGGGTGGAGACGATGATCAGCTGGTCGGCGAGGTCGAGCACGCCCCGCATCGCGCTGTAGAGCAGACCCGTACCGGAGTCGGTCAGGATCACCGGGTACTGCTTGCCCAGGACGTCGATCGCCCGGCGGTAGTCCTCGTCGTTGAACGTGGTGGAGACGGCGGGGTCCACGTCGTTGGCGATGATCTCCAGACCGGAGGGCGCCTGCGAGGTGAACCGCCGGATGTCCATGTACGAGTTGAGATACGGGATCGCCTGGACCAGGTCACGGATGGTGGCCCCGGTCTCCCGCCGTACCCGCCTGCCGAGCGTTCCGGCGTCCGGGTTGGCGTCGATCGCCAGGATCTTGTCCTGCCGTTCGGTCGCCAGCGTGGCACCCAGCGCGGTCGTGGTGGTGGTCTTGCCGACACCGCCCTTGAGGCTGATGACGGCGATCCGGTAGCAGGAGAGGACCGGTGTCCGGATGAGTTCGAGCTTGCGCTGCCGCTCGGCCTCCTCCTTCTTGCCGCCGAGCTTGAAGCGCGAGGCGCCGGCCGGGCCGCTGCGCGTGCTCTTCGTCTTCTGCTTGTTGCGGATCAGCCGGTCGGACGACAGCTCGACAGCGGCCGTGTACCCCAGCGGCGCACCGGGAACGGAACGCTCCCGCTGGTCGTGGGCGACGGGCTGCGGCCACCCCGTTCCGGTACGGGGATCGACCGGGGCGGCAGGCTGTTGCGGGTCCTGGGCCTGCGGGTTCTGGGCCCGCGGGTCCTGGGGCTGCTGGTTCTGCGCCTGCGGGTCCTGTGGCGCGGGAACTCCCGGGCCGCCGGTGGCGCCGGGCTGCGGGAAGCCGTAACCGGACGCGGGGTGCGGCGGCTGCTGCGGAGGCTGTCCGGGCTGGTGGGGCTGCGGGAATCCGTAACCGGCCTGCCCCTGCGGTGCGCCCTGCTGCTGCGGGAATCCGTAACCGCTCTGCGGCGGCTCGGGTGTCCGGGGAGCCTCTGGTGCCTGGGGCAACGGCTGCGGCGCGGATTCCGGCCGGTGCTGCTGGGGGAATCCGTAACCGGGCTGTGGCTGCTGCTCCGGCGCGGGCTGGTGGGGGGCCTGCTGGGGAAACCCGTAACCGGGCTGCGGCTGCTGCGGCGCGGGCCGGCCGGGGGCCTGGTGCGGGAATCCGTAACCGGCCTGCCCCTGCGGAACCTGACCCTGCGGAGGCTGAGCCGGGGGTGGTGTACCGGGCGTCTGCTGCTGCGGCTGGGAGGGGCGCGGGAAGCCGTAACCGCCACCCGGCGCACCGGCCGGCTGGGCGCCCTGCGCGGGCCAGGCCGCCGGGGGAGCGGCAGGATCGCCCGGCGGCGGGCCCTGCTGGGGCGTCCCGGGGTACGGCTGTGACTGGTCGGCGCTCGGTGTGCTCACCGGCCACTGGGAAGCGGGCGGCGGCGCAGCGGGCTGGAACGCGGGCGGCAGCGGCGGGAGTTCACCCTGCGGCTGCCCGGCAGGCGTGGGCGACCAGGGGCGGGCGGGCGCCGGAGGAGCATCCTGCGGCTCCGCGTCGTCCGGAGTGTGCGGAGGTACCGCGTCACTGGGCGTGGGTACGGCGTCGGACGGCTCGTCGGCAGACCCGGCCGCTGCTCCGGACCCGGCCACGGACCCGGAACCACTCCGGTCACCGGTGCCGCGCGGAGCTCCGGGTACGTCGAACGAGGCGGCGACATCCGCGAAGGCATCGGACCGATAGGAGCCGGGAGCCCCGGCCGGAGCCCCGGTCGGCGGTGCGGGCGTGCTCTTCTGCTCGGTGGCCGGAGAGGTCCCCGGCCGCTCCCGGGCGGCCTTCGCGGCTGCTTCGAGCTTCTCGAACTCGCGCTTCAGCGCGGCGGGGGAGAACTTCATGGTGGCTCCGCTCTCCACATCACCTCCGCCCAGCGCCTCGGCCGCCTTCTCGGGCTCGGCCTCCGGAGCAGCCGGTTCCGGCTCCGCCTTCCGCTCCGGTTCCGGCTCCGGAACGTCCGGCGCGAGGGGCGCGGACGGGGGCGCGGGCTCGGATACGGACGCGGGCTCAGCCTCCGTCTCGGTCTCCATCTCGGCCTCAGGCTCAGCCTCCGGCTCGGGCTTGGACTCGAACCGGCGCCTGGCCTCGGCGGCGGACTTCCCGACGGACTTCCCGACGGACTCCGCCACCGACCCCGAACCGGATCCCGGCCCGGCTTCCGCTCCGTCCTCCGCATCGGGGCCCGGCCCGTCTTCGGCATCCGATGCCGACCCGTACGAGAACCCGTACGGAGACATACGCTCCGTCCCGTACCCGGACTTCCGCTTCGGCTCAGGAGTCCCGCCCGATGCCTGCTCCTTGTCCCGCCCGGAGACCGCGTCCGCTTCGGGCGCCGCGCCGGTGCCCGGCCCAGCCGGTACAGCCGGTCCGGCCCCGGGCTCCGTCTCCGGGCGCGGCGTCGGGCTCCAGTTGGGCTGGAAGCCGCCGGTCAGTGGCAGCCCCGGCACAGCCGCGGGCCCGCCGACGGGACCGGTCGGCGGGGCCTGCGGCGGCGGAGGCGGCTGACGCACCGGCGGAGCGGCACCGGGCGGCGGCGCGGCCGGCGCTGCCTCCTGGGCCTGGGCGTCCGACGCGTTCTGCGTGTACCAGGCAGGAGGGGTGTAGTCGATGGTGAACTCACCCGTCCCGGCGGGATCCGCGTCGGACTGATCGTCGACGGGCGTGTTCGGTCCCCCGCGAATCTCGTCCCGATCGCTGTTCACAATGCCTCCCGCTGGTGTGCTCTAGCACCCTCGTGCCGTAGTGGATGGGGGGCGACCGTTGTCGTCCGATCCGCCTGGCTCTCCCCGTGAGGACGCGAGCAGCCCGCTTGCGGGATATGGCCCGCGCCCCCGTCCAGCCTAATCACCCTTCGTACCGGCACGGCATGACGGAGTGCGCCGGGCGACGTGACCTTTACGTCAAGAGGCGCCCGGAGAAGGACCAGTTGCGCCACCACACATCGGCCATAACGGAAGGAAGGTCCCCAAATCCCCCTGCCCACCCCTCCGTCCGGCGCCCCTGCGCCTGCGCCTACTCCGTGGCGCTCGTGAGCCCGCCGTTGTGCGGCGCGGGCTCCAGGTCGAATTCACCGTCCCGGGCGCCCAGCACGAAGGCGCGCCACTCCGCTTCCGTGTACCGCAGCACCGTTCCGTGGTCCAGGGAGGACCTCATGGCGACGGCGCCGTCCGGCAGATACGCGATCTCGACCCGCTCCTCGTGCTCCGAGGTGCCGGGCGCGCCCTGCCACTCGACACCGGAGATGTCGAGGGCGTAGAGCTCTTCCTTCTCGCGTTCCTTACGGTCCTTGTCCTGACGGTCCTTGTCCTGACGGTCCTTGTCCTGTGCGTCAGCCATGGCTGCCGAGTCCCTTCACCACGTACGAACGAGCTGAACGCCCAGCCTACTTGGCGGGACGGGCCCTGATCAGGGGTTCCGGACGACGTGGATCCGGCGTGATACAGGGCCCGGCGCGGTCACCGGCTGAGCAGGGTGATCGCCGTACAGGTGCCGCTCACCGCACCGACCGCCATCACCGTCAGCGACACACAGCGCCTCTTCAACTGCTCGTAGCGCGCCGTGTACTCGCCGCGCAGCTCGGCCGCCCGGTCGGAGATCCGCACCAGTACGGCCCGCGAGACGGCCACGCGGTCGGCCGCGTAGAGGCGTTCCACGTCCTCCCGCTGCGCGGTGGTCAGCCAGGGCAGCTGGCCGGCGAAGAGGGCCGCCTGCCGGCGGGCCTCGTCCATCTCCGCGCTCCACAGCAGATAGCCCTCGATCCGCACGAGACCGCGTGCGGTGTCCTCGTCGGCTGTCACGCCTCCTCCTCCGCCGTTCCTGCCACCGGGCTTTCCTTCCCCCCTCTGGGCTGCCGCCGCCGGACCAGCCACCGGCGCGGGCTACGCGTCCCCTGTGCCCGTACCCGTGCCCGTGCCAGTGCCGGTACCGGGGGAAGAGGCGCCCGCCGAGTGGCCCGCTGCTTCGAGGGCGTTGATCGCGGGGTAGTGGAGGTCGAAGGCCGGGGATTCGGAACGGATCCTCGGGAGGGTCGTGAAGTTGTGCCGGGGCGGCGGGCACGATGTCGCCCATTCGAGCGAGCGGCCGTAGCCCCACGGGTCGTCGACCAGGACCTTCCTGCCGTACTTGGCCGTCTTCCAGATGTTGTAGAAGAACGGCAGCAGCGAGAGCCCCAGCAGGAAGGAGCTGATGCTCGAAATGGTGTTCAGCGTGGTGAAGCCGTCAACGGCCAGGTAGTCCGCGTACCGCCGGGGCATACCCTCCGCGCCCAGCCAGTGCTGTACCAGGAACGTCCCGTGGAAGCCCACGAACAGCGTCCAGAAGTTGATCTTGCCAAGCCGCTCGTCCAGCATCTTGCCGGTGAACTTCGGCCACCAGTAGTAGAACCCGGCGAACATCGCGAAGACCACCGTCCCGAACACCACGTAGTGGAAGTGCGCGACCACGAAGTACGAGTCCGAGACATGGAAGTCCATCGGCGGGGAGGCCAGGATGACGCCGGTCAGGCCGCCGAAGAGGAACGTGACCAGAAAGCCGATCGCCCAGAGCATCGGTGTCTCGAACGACAGCGAGCCGTGCCACATCGTGCCGATCCAGTTGAAGAACTTCACCCCGGTCGGCACCGCGATCAGGAAGGTCATGAAGGAGAAGAACGGCAGCAGCACACCACCGGTGACATACATGTGGTGCGCCCACACCGTCACCGAGAGCCCCGCGATGGAGATCGTGGCCCCCACCAGACCGATGTAGCCGAAGACCGGCTTGCGGGAGAACACCGGAATGATCTCGGTGACGATCCCGAAGAACGGCAGCGCGATGATGTAGACCTCCGGATGCCCGAAGAACCAGAACAAGTGCTGCCACAGCAGGGCGCCGCCGTTGGCCGCGTCGAAGACATGGGCGCCGAACTTCCGGTCCGCCTCCAGCGCGAGCAGGGCGGCGGCCAGCACCGGGAAGGCGAGCAGCACGAGCACGGCGGTCAGCAGCGCGTTCCACACGAAGATCGGCATACGGAACATCGTCATGCCGGGGGCGCGCATGCAGATGATCGTGGTGATGAAGTTGACCGAGCCGAGGATCGTGCCGAAGCCCTGGAAGGCCAGACCCATGATCCACAGGTCCGCGCCGACTCCGGGGGAGCGGATCGTGCTGGTCAGCGGGGAGTACGCGAACCAGCCGAAGTCGGCGGCCCCGTCCGGGGTGAGGAAGGCGCCCATGACGATCAGCGCACCGAACAGATACAGCCAGTAGGCGAAGAGATTCAGCCGGGGGAACGCCACATCGGGCGCCCCGATCTGCAGTGGCATGATCCAGTTGGTGAAGCCGATGAACAGTGGCGTCGCGAACATCAGCAGCATGATCGTGCCGTGCATCGTGAAGGCCTGGTTGTACTGCTCGTTCGACACGATCTGGGTACCCGGCCGCGCCAGTTCCGCACGCATCAGGAGCGCCATCACGCCGCCGATGCAGAAGAAGGCGAACGATGTGACCAGATACATCGTGCCGATCGTTTTGTGATCGGTCGTGGTCGCCCAGCTGACGATGACGCTTCCCGGACGCCTGGGGCGTGGCGGTACCTCGCTGTCGTACTCGCCATCGGACGTGGGTGAATCCTCGGTGGCCCTCGTGGTCACTGTGGTGCTCCTGCTGCTGTGGTCGCGCCCCGACGGGCTGGACAGCACAGGAGCATGGCGCAGCTCACACCGAAGGGATCCGATGCGGTGTGGCGTGGCGCGCGGCATGAGCCGTTCGGGTGTACGGGAGGGGCCGGGGGTGACGGGCCGGCCGACTCGGAAAGGCTGATACGCTGTGTGACGGCCGTCTGTGTACGCGCCTCCGGATGCCCGGAGGCTGCGCCCAGCGGACCCCGCCTCCCGAGTTACGGAAGTTCCCCAGCGTATTCGACCTGGGGCACTCGGTGGCCTGAAGACTCACGAGGAGTACGCGTGTCGCTCGACGCCGCTACGAAGAAGCAGATCATGACCGAGTTCGGCCAGAAGGAAGGCGACACCGGTTCCCCCGAGGTCCAGGTCGCCATGCTCTCGCGCCGCATCTCGGACCTGACCGAGCACCTCAAGATGCACAAGCACGACCACCACTCCCGCCGGGGTCTGCTGATCCTCGTCGGCCAGCGTCGCCGCCTTCTCCAGTACCTGGCGAAGAAGGACATCCAGCGCTTCCGTGCGCTGGTCGACCGCCTCGGCATCCGCCGCGGTGCGGCCGGCGGCGCCAAGTAAGAACGTTGTGCGAGGGAGCGGGCCCCATTTCCTGGGGACCGCTCCCTTTGCCGTACGTGCTGCGGATGCTGTACGTGCGCGATCCGGGCCGCGCTCAGTAACCTGAGTGTGCATGCCGCCGCGGTGAGGAACACCGCGCGGCAGGAAACATCGCAGTACCGAACGAGGGGAAGCGCCCTCCAGCCGCCGCCGGTCCTCGGTAGTGGCGCCCGGGAAACATCACCCGGGTGCTTCGATCGAAGACCGGCCCCGCAACCATGGAGCGCTTCTCCGCCCCGTTCCCCGCCACACGGGCTGGGGGACGAAAGACGACGAGTATGGAGAAAACGCTAGTGGAGAACGAGACCCACTACGCCGAGGCCGTTATCGACAACGGAACCTTCGGCACCCGCACCATCCGCTTCGAGACGGGCCGCCTCGCCAAGCAGGCTGCCGGCTCCGCCGTGGCGTACCTGGACGACGACACCATGGTGCTGTCGGCCACCAGCGCGTCCAAGAAGCCCAAGGACCAGCTCGACTTCTTCCCCCTCACGGTGGACGTCGAGGAGCGGCAGTACGCGGCCGGCAAGATCCCCGGCTCCTTCTTCCGCCGCGAGGGACGCCCCTCCGAGGACGCGATCCTCACCTGCCGTCTGATCGACCGGCCGCTGCGCCCCTCCTTCAAGAAGGGCCTGCGCAACGAGATCCAGATCGTCGAGACGATCATGGCTCTCAACCCCGACCACCTGTACGACGTGGTCGCGATCAACGCCGCCTCCTGCTCCACGCAGCTGGCCGGCCTGCCCTTCTCCGGCCCGATCGGCGGCACCCGCGTCGCCCTGATCAAGGGCCAGTGGGTCGCCTTCCCGACCCACACCGAGCTTGAGGACGCCGTCTTCGACATGGTCGTCGCGGGCCGCGTGCTCGACGACGGCGACGTCGCGATCATGATGGTCGAGGCCGAGGCCACCGAGAAGACCATCCAGCTCGTCAAGGACGGCGCCGAGGCCCCGACCGAAGAGGTCGTCGCCGCCGGTCTCGAAGCCGCGAAGCCCTTCATCAAGGCGCTCTGCAAGGCCCAGTCCGACCTCGCCGCCAAGGCCGCCAAGCCCACCGGCGACTTCCCGGTCTTCCTCGACTACCAGGACGACGTCCTGGAGGCGCTCACCGCCGCGGTCAGGACCGAGCTCGCCAAGGCGCTCACCATCGCCGGCAAGCAGGAGCGCGAGGCCGAGCTGGACCGCGTCAAGGAGATCGCCGTCGAGAAGCTGCTCCCGAAGTTCGAGGGCCGCGAGAAGGAGATCTCCGGCGCGTACCGCGCGCTGACCAAGTCCGTCGTGCGCGAGCGCGTCATCAAGGACAAGGTCCGCATCGACGGCCGCGGCGTCACGGACATCCGTACGCTCGCCGCCGAGGTCGAGGCCATCCCGCGCGTGCACGGCTCGGCGCTCTTCGAGCGTGGCGAGACGCAGATCCTGGGCGTCACCACCCTCAACATGCTCCGCATGGAGCAGCAGCTGGACACCCTCTCCCCGGTGACCCGCAAGCGCTACATGCACAACTACAACTTCCCGCCGTACTCCGTCGGTGAGACCGGCCGCGTGGGCTCGCCCAAGCGCCGCGAGATCGGCCACGGAGCGCTCGCCGAGCGCGCCATCGTGCCGGTGCTGCCGACGCGCGAGGAGTTCCCGTACGCGATCCGCCAGGTCTCCGAGGCGCTGGGCTCCAACGGCTCGACGTCCATGGGCTCGGTCTGCGCCTCCACCATGTCTCTGCTGAACGCCGGTGTGCCCCTCAAGGCCGCCGTCGCCGGTATCGCCATGGGCCTCATCTCGCAGGAGATCGACGGCAAGACGCACTACGTCGCCCTCACCGACATCCTCGGTGCGGAGGACGCCTACGGCGACATGGACTTCAAGGTCGCCGGTACGAAGCAGTTCGTGACCGCGCTCCAGCTCGACACCAAGCTCGACGGCATCCCCGCCTCGGTCCTGGCCGCCGCGCTGAAGCAGGCCCGTGACGCGCGCCTCCACATCCTCGACGTGATGAACGAGGCCATCGACGTCCCGGACGAGATGTCCCCGAACGCCCCGCGGATCATCACCGTCAAGATCCCGGTGGACAAGATCGGTGAGGTCATCGGCCCCAAGGGCAAGATGATCAACCAGATCCAGGAGGACACCGGCGCCGACATCACGATCGAGGACGACGGCACCATCTACATCGGTGCCCAGCAGGGTTCGCAGGCCGAGGCCGCGCGCACCACGATCAACTCGATCGCCAACCCGACCATGCCGGAGGTCGGCGAGCGCTACCTGGGTACGGTCGTCAAGACCACCACCTTCGGTGCGTTCGTGTCGCTCATGCCGGGCAAGGACGGCCTGCTGCACATCTCGCAGATCCGCAAGCTCGCCGGCGGCAAGCGTGTGGAGAACGTCGAGGACGTGCTCGCGGTCGGCTCCAAGGTCCAGGTCGAGATCGGCGAGATCGACTCCCGCGGCAAGCTCTCCCTCGTCCCCGTCATCGAGGGCGAAGAAGTGGACGAGAAGAAGGACGACACCGAGAAGTGACGTCCCGCAGTTCCGTGACGACGGCCCGCACCTCCCCGGAGGCGCGGGCCGTCGCCCGTACCCAGAGCCACCTCACGGACGAGACGGCAGCAGTGCATCGAAGGACAGAAACGTGAGCAACGCCGGAGCACAGTCCAGCGACGCGGTCCGCAGGACCACCCTCCCCGGCGGTCTGCGCATCGTCACAGAGACCGTCCCCTCGGTACGCTCGGCGACCTTCGGGATCTGGGCGAACGTCGGATCCCGGGACGAGACGCCGTCACTCAACGGCGCCACCCACTACCTGGAACACCTCCTCTTCAAGGGCACGGGCAGGCGCAGCGCCCTCGACATCTCGGCCGAGATCGAAGCGGTCGGCGGCGAGATGAACGCCTTCACGGCGAAGGAGTACACCTGCTACTACGCACGGGTGCTCGACAGCGACCTGCCGCTCGCCATGGACGTCGTCTGCGACATGCTGACCGGCTCGCTGATCACCGACGAGGACGTCGAGGCCGAGCGCGGCGTCATCCTCGAAGAGATCGCGATGACCGAGGACGACCCCGGCGATGTCGTGCACGACCTCTTCGCCCAGACGATGTTCGGCGACACCCCCCTCGGCCGCCCGGTACTCGGCACGGTCGACACCGTCAACGGGCTCACCCGCAGCCAGATCGCCCGCTTCTACAAGAAGCACTACGACCCGACGCACCTCGTCGTGGCCGCCGCAGGCAACATCGACCACGACACGGTGGTACGCCAGGTCGGCGAGGCGTTCGAGCGCGCGGGCGCGCTGTCGCGTACCGACGCGGTCCCGGTGGACCCGCGCGCCGGCGCCCGCACCCTGCGCACCGCGGGCGGCTTCGACCTGCTGAACCGCAAGACCGAGCAGGCACACATCGTCCTCGGTATGCCGGGCCTGGCCAGGACCGACGAGCGCCGCTGGGCGCTCGGCGTGCTCAACACCGCACTCGGCGGCGGTATGAGCTCCCGCCTCTTCCAGGAGGTACGCGAGAAGCGCGGCCTCGCCTACAGCGTGTACTCGTACACCTCGGGCTTCGCCGACTGCGGGCTCTTCGGGGTCTACGCGGGCTGCCGCCCCAGCCAGGTCCACGACGTCCTGAAGATCTGCCGGGACGAACTCGGCCGCGCCGCCGGCGAAGGGGTGACCGACGAGGAGATCCACCGCGCGGTCGGCCAGCTCGCCGGCTCCACGGTGCTCGGCCTGGAGGACACCGGGGCGCTGATGAACCGCATCGGCAAGAGCGAACTGTGCTGGGGCACCCAGCTGTCCGTCGACGAGATGCTGGAGCGGATCACCGCGGTCACCCCGGACGACGTCCGCGCGGTCGCCCACGACATATTGGGACAGCGTCCCTCGCTGTCGGTGATCGGACCGCTGAAGGACAAGCAGGCCGACCGCCTCCACGAAGCGGTCTCCTGAACCGAACCGCCCGTGACCTGGGCCGAACCGTCTGTGAAACGCGTCAGCCATGACGTGTGAAGCGCGAGCGATGAAGGAAGAGCAAGCATGAGCAGCAAGCTGCGCGTCGCCGTCCTCGGCGCACGGGGCCGTATCGGCTCCGAAGCCGTACGGGCCGTCGACGCCGCCGACGACATGGAACTGGTCGCCGCACTCGGCCGCGGCGACGCGCTCGACGCCCTCACCGCGTCCGGCGCCCAGGTGGCCGTCGACCTGACGCACCCCGAATCGGTGATGGCGAACCTGGAATTCTGCGTACGCCACGGAATCCACGGCGTCGTCGGCACCACCGGCTGGACCGACGACCGCCTGACGCAGCTCCGCACCTGGCTCACCGCCTCCCCGGAGACCGGCGTCCTCATCGCCCCGAACTTCTCCATCGGGGCCGTGCTCACCATGACGTTCGCCCAGGCGGCAGCCCGCTTCTTCGAATCCGTCGAGGTCATCGAGCTGCACCACCCCAACAAGGCGGACGCCCCGTCCGGCACCGCGCAGCGCACCGCCCAGCTGATCGCCGCCGCCCGCGACAAGGCCGGCTGCGCCCCGCAGCCGGACGCGACGAGCACCGCGCTGGACGGCGCCCGCGGCGCCGGTGTCGACGGCGTCCCGGTGCACTCCGTACGGCTGCGCGGCCTCCTGGCCCACCAGGAGGTGCTGCTCGGCGGCGAGGGCGAGACGCTCACCATCCGCCACGACTCCCTGCACCACAGCAGCTTCATGCCGGGCATCCTGCTCGGCACGCGCCGCGTGGTGACCACCCCCGGCCTCACCTTCGGCCTGGAACACTTCCTCGATCTGGGCTGACCCGATGCGCGCAAAGATCACCTACCTCGTCACGGCCGCCGTCCTGGTCTTCTACTTCTTCCTGGTCGGCAGCCGGGGCGTGCTGCTCATCGAGAACGGCACGCTCCTCACGGTCACCTTCGGTGTGGCCGTGCTGATCCTGCCGCTGATCGGCGTCTGGTTCCTCTGGAAGAACACCCAGTTCGTCCGGCGGGCCAACCGGCTTGCCGCCGAACTGGACGCCGAGGGCGGCCTGCCCGTCGACGAGCTGGTCCGTACGCCCAGCGGCCGGATCGACCGCGAATCGGCCGACAAGGTCTTCGTCCGCCGCAAGGAGGAGACCGAGGACAGCCCGGACGACTGGCGCTGCTGGTTCCGCCTCGCGGTCGCCTACCAGGACGCCCGGGACACCCCGCGCGCCCGCAAGGCGATGCAGCGGGCCATCGCCCTGCACGCGGGCAGGCCCGCCAGTATCTGACGGGCCTGCGGGCCGCCGGGGTGGTGCACCGCCCCGGCCCGGCTCTGCCCTGATCAGCGGTGCCGGTACTCCGCACCCCACGCCTCGACCGTGTCCGCCGCCCGGTCGAAGGCCTCATGACGTGCCAGGAAGTCGGCACTGTGGTCGGTGAGCAGCGGCGGCAGCTGCTCACCACCCTGCTGTACGAGCAGGAGCGCCTCGCCCTGCACCGTGCGCGGCAGCCCGAGCCAGCGGACCGGCTGCTGCACGGTGCGTACGGCCGTCATCCGGCCCCAGGGAATGGTGGCCGTCCTGAAGAAGCCGACCCGCCGCACCCCGTGCCTGCTCACCCAGGCACCCATCCGCAGCAGCCGAAGGGCGCAGGCCACGACGACGAGACCGAGGACGAGGGTGACACCGGCACCCGACACCGCACCGGCGAAGGCGATGATCATCGCCGCCAGCAGGATGAACGACGCGAGCAGCAGAAACACCGCCGCCGCCCCGACCCGCCAGGGTCCGGGGCGGTAGGGGCGGCGCCACTGGTCGTGGTCGTCGTACGGCAGCGCGACATCACCGGCATTTTCGGCGGCTGCGTCGAACGCGCGGTCGGCCGTCAGGAAAGGCAGGGGCACGACTGATCCTCACTCACAAGCACGCTCGTTTGGCTGTGCCCGGTGAGGCTACCGATGAGATGATCGTCCGACCACCCCAGGGGTCCGGACGAGTCAGTGGTCGTGCGCCGCTTCGGACTGATGCGTCTGCGCGGGCGTCTGATCGGCTGCCAGAGCCGGCAGACCGAACAGGAGCGAGCCTGCGAGGCCCGCTACGACGGTCACTCCCACCAGCACACGGCCGGCGAGCTGGGAGAGGCTGGGGCGTTGACGGGGCGGCGGTTCGATGTTGCTACGGAAGCGGTCGGCGTCAGCGACGAATGCGAACGGGACGGCCTCTCGCCGGCGGAACATAGGGGCACTTCTCCTTGGATCACGAGACTTCCGGTTCCACTCTGGTTCCACCCATACAGACGTTCAAAGCCATCGATCGGTGCCCGATTTCCACGAATTCGCAGAACTTTTCTGCTGACGGTTCGTCGGTCCTGGCCACCGGCGCCGCGCCGTAGAGTGGGCGCCGCCCGAGCGATGCGATGGAAGGACCCCGCCGGTGAGTGACACCGCCACCCCAGACCCCAAGCCGAGCTTCCGCAGCGACGTCACCGTCGAACTGGTGAAGCACAGCGCCGGCGACTCCGATGTGCTGTGGGCGGCCCGAGTCTCCACGGCGGGCGAGCAGTCCCTCGAAGAGCTCCGGAAGGACCCGGAGCGCTCCAAGGGGCTCATCAACTACCTGATGCGGGACCGGCACGGCAGCCCCTTCGAGCACAACTCGATGACCTTCTTCATCAGCGCCCCGATCTTCGTGTTCCGTGAGTTCATGCGGCACCGGGTCGGCTGGTCGTACAACGAGGAATCGGGCCGCTACAGGGAGCTGCAGCCGGTCTTCTACGTACCGGGCGGGTCCCGCAAGCTGGTCCAGCAGGGCCGTCCCGGCAAGTACGAGTTCGTCGAGGGCACCGCGGCCCAGCAGGAGCTGACCGGCCGCGTCATGGAGGACTCCTACCGGCAGGCGTACGACGCCTACCAGGAGATGCTGGCCGCGGGCGTGGCCCGCGAGGTGGCCAGGGCGGTGCTCCCGGTCGGCCTGTTCTCCTCGATGTACGCGACGTGCAACGCCCGGTCACTGATGCACTTCCTCGGCCTGCGCACCCAGCACGAGCTGGCGCGGACGCCGTCCTTCCCGCAGCGGGAGATCGAGATGGTCGGCGAGCAGATGGAAGAGCACTGGAAGAGCCTCATGCCGCTGACCCATGCGGCCTTCAATGCCAACGGCCGAGTCGCCCCTTGAGGTACGGGTGTGCGACTGAGCCACGTGAGGTGTCCGGATTGCACGCTTTGGCTAAGTTCATCTAGGCTGATCAAACGGACCCGGCACTGCTTGAACCCCCGAGCAGGCAGTGCCGGGCTCCGTAGCTCCCGTCCCCCGAGGGGACGGGGCGTACTGAGCAGCGAGTAGCGTGGTACCCATGGCTCCGATCTCCACTCCGCAGACCCCCTTCGGGCGGGTCCTCACCGCTATGGTCACGCCCTTCACGGCGGACGGCGCGCTCGACATCGACGGCGCGCAGCGGCTTGCCACCCATCTGGTGGAAGCAGGCAACGACGGCCTGGTGGTCAACGGCACCACCGGCGAGTCCCCGACCACCAGCGACGCGGAGAAAAACGACCTCGTGCGGGCGGTACGGGAAGCGGTCGGAGACCGTGCTCACGTCATCGCGGGCGTAGGGACCAACGACACCCGGCACAGCCTGGAACTGGCCCGGGGTGCCGAGGCCGCCGGCGCGCACGGCCTGCTCGCCGTCACGCCGTACTACAACAAGCCCCCGCAGGAGGGCCTGCTCCGGCACTTCACCGCCATCGCGGACTCCACCGGGCTGCCCGTCATGCTGTACGACATCCCCGGCCGCAGCGGTGTGCCGATCAACACCGAGACCATCGTCCGGCTGGCCGAGCATCCGCGCATCGTGGCCAACAAGGACGCCAAGGGCGACCTCGGCCGTGCCAGCTGGGCCATCGCGCGCAGTGGCCTGGCCTGGTACTCCGGCGACGACATGCTGAACCTGCCGCTCTTCTCGGTGGGTGCCTGCGGATTCGTCTCGGTCGTCGGCCATCTCGTCACCCCGGAGCTGCGGTCCCTCCTGGAGGCATACCTCGCGGGCGACGTCCAGAAGGCGACGGAGATCCACCAGCGTCTGCTGCCGGTCTTCACCGGTATGTTCCGTACGCAGGGAGTGATCACGACGAAGGCCGCGCTGAGCCTCCAGGGCCTGCCCGCCGGACCGCTCCGGCTCCCCCTGGTGGAACTCGCCCCCGAGGAAACGGCTCAGCTCAAGATCGATCTTGCCGCCGGCGGGGTAGAACTTTAAACACAGACTTCACAACTGAATACGCAAGATCACTCTGACAACTGCAAGTGCACGAATCATGCGCGCCACGTGCCTCGGGTACGTGGCGTGTGTGGTGAGGAGAGTCTTTTGAGTCATCCGCATCCTGAACTCGGCGCACCGCCGAAGCTTCCGAAGAACGGCCTGCGGGTCACCCCGCTCGGCGGTCTCGGCGAGATCGGCCGGAACATGACGGTCTTCGAATACGGAGGCCGGCTGCTGATCGTCGACTGCGGCGTGCTCTTCCCCGAGGAGGAGCAGCCGGGCATCGACCTGATCCTGCCCGATTTCACCACCATCAAGGACCGCCTCGACGACGTCGAGGGCATCGTGCTCACCCACGGGCACGAGGACCACATCGGCGGTGTGCCCTATCTGCTCCGGCTGAAGCCGGACATCCCGCTGATCGGCTCCAAGCTGACGCTGGCCCTCATCGAGGCGAAGCTCCAGGAGCACCGGATCCGCCCGTACACCCTCGAAGTCTCCGAGGGCCGGCGCGAGCGCATCGGCGTCTTCGACTGCGAGTTCATCGCCGTCAACCACTCCATCCCCGATGCCCTCGCGGTCGCGATCCGCACCCCCGCGGGCATGGCCGTCGCCACCGGCGACTTCAAGATGGACCAGCTGCCGCTGGACGGCCGCCTCACCGACCTGCACGCCTTCGCGCGGCTGAGCGAGGAGGGCATCGACCTGCTGCTCTCCGACTCGACCAACGCGGAGGTGCCCGGCTTCGTACCGCCCGAGCGTGACATCTCCAACGTCCTGCGCACGGTCTTCGCGAACGCCCAGAAGCGCATCATCGTGGCGAGCTTCGCCAGCCATGTGCACCGCATCCAGCAGATCCTCGACGCGGCGCACGAGTACGGGCGGCGGGTCGCCTTCGTCGGCCGGTCGATGGTCAGGAACATGGGCATCGCCCGTGACCTGGGCTATCTGAGGGTGCCCGCGGGCCTGGTCGTCGACGTCAAGACACTCGACGACCTCCCGGACGACGAGGTCGTGCTGGTCTGCACCGGCTCGCAGGGCGAGCCGATGGCGGCCCTGTCCCGGATGGCCAACCGCGACCACCAGATCCGGATCGTCCAGGGCGACACGGTGATCCTGGCGTCGTCGCTCATCCCGGGCAACGAGAACGCGGTCTACCGCGTGATCAACGGACTCACCCGCTGGGGCGCCGACGTCGTCCACAAGGGCAACGCCAAGGTCCATGTCTCGGGCCACGCGTCGGCCGGCGAGCTGCTGTACTTCTACAACATCTGCCGTCCGAAGAACCTCATGCCGGTGCACGGCGAATGGCGCCATCTACGTGCCAACGCGGAGCTCGGCGCGAAGACGGGTGTCCCCAAGGACCACATCGTCATCGCGGAGGACGGTGTCGTGGTCGACCTGGTCGACGGCAGGGCGCGAATCGTCGGCAAGGTCCAGGCGGGCTATGTGTACGTCGACGGCCTCTCGGTCGGCGATGTCACCGAGACCCACCTCAAGGACCGCCGCATCCTCGGCGACGAAGGCATCATCTCCGTCTTCATCGTGGTGGACAGCTCCAGCGGCAAGATCGTGGGCGGCCCCCACATCCAGGCCAGGGGCTCCGGTATCGACGACGGTGCGTTCAGCGCCGTCGTACCGAAGATCGAGGACGCCCTCAACAAGTCGGCCCAGGACGGCGTGCTGGAGCCACACCAGCTCCAGCAGCTGATCCGTCGCACAGTGGGCAAGTGGGTCTCGGACGGCTACCGCAGGCGCCCGATGATCCTTCCCGTCGTGGTCGAGGTCTGACAGTCGTACGTACGGAACCGGAGCGGGGCCCCCGATTTGCTTCGGGGCGCTCCGCTCCAGTACGTTTACGGCTCCACCTGAACGGGAACCGCGCACACTCGTGTGCCGGAACGCTCCGAAAATCGGGTGGGAAATTCCGGCCAAGACCTTCTGGTAAAGTCGGAATCGCCGGAAAGGGAAACGCGAAAGCGTGGAACTGGAAAGCACCCGGCCGGCCGGGAATCGGACACGAAAGAGTCTGATAGAGTCGGA
>NZ_JBHYWP010000095.1:0-11710 GCF_042751845.1 Streptomyces sp. NPDC059398
GGCTGGCCTTGCCGTACGAGGCTGCGGGGGCCGCCGGGCCACCCGCGCCCGGCATGTATCTCGTCACCGAACTGAGCCCCCTGCTCGCGGCCGAGGCGGCAGCCGAAGCCGCCGCGGCCGGAGTGGACGCCGCCGACCTCGAACAGGCCGTCTGGGTAAGGCTGCTGGAGCAGAGCCCCGCCGAACCGGGACGCTGGGTCCGCTCCGCCGTACGGGCCGAGGCCCGCCGGGCGCGGCGGCGGGCCAGGCGCGAACTGCCGTACGCCGTGGAGACCTTCGAGTCGCACACGGGCGAGCCGAACACGGTCGGGCCGTACGCCGTCGAGCCGTACGCGGATCCCGATACGCGCCCCGAGCGCGCCGTGCTCGCCGCCGAACGGCGCCGCGCGGTGCGGGCCGCGGTGAGGCGGACACCCGGGCGCTGCCCCTGGCTGCTGGCCGCGCTGCTCTCACCGGCCGACCCCACCTACCGGGAGATCGCCGGGGAGTTGGGTATGTCACAGGGGAGTCTGGGGCCGGTTCGTTCCCGATGTCTGGGATGTCTGCGGAGAATGCTGACGGCGGAGGTTGCGGCGGGGGGCCCGTGGGGAAAGGAGCGTTAGACATCCGGTGAACAGGTGAGCGGGAGGCATGCGCACATGGGCATGAGCGTGACCATCTCAGCGGCGACCGCGGAGGACGCCGAGCAGATTCTGAAACTCCAGTACCTGTGCTACCAGGGCGAGGCCGAGCTCTACGGCGACTACTCCATCGAACCGCTCACCCAGACGCTCGACGCGCTGCGGGCCGAACTCGCCGCGGGCCACGGGCTGGTGGCGCGCCTGGGCGACGAGGTCGTGGCCTCGGTGCGCGGTGGGGTGGACGCCGCGGGCACGGCGCGGATAGCCAAGCTCATCGTGCATCCGAGGATGCGGCGGCACGGCATCGGCGGCCGGCTGCTCACCGCGATCGAGGCCAAGTTCGCCGCCGACCCGGCCGCCAGGCGCTTCCAGCTGTTCACCGGCCACCGGAGCGAGGGCAATCTGCGCCTCTACCGCAGCCATGGATATGTGCCGGTCTCCACCGACCCCACCAGCTCTGCGGTCACGGTGGTGACCCTGGAGAAGGAGGCCGGGGCGCGCGCGTATGTGAAGAGCGCCTGAGGGCGCCTCAAGTGAGCGCCTGAGGCCGGGCGCGGGGCCGTCAGTTCCTGGCGGCCCTGCGCAGCCAGAGCATCCCAAGGACCGGAAGGATCACCGGGATGAAGAGGTAGCCCATCCCGTAGTCCGACCAGACCGTGGCGTCCGGGAACGAACCGGGCGACGCCAGTGTCCAGGTGCCGACGACGAGGACGAAGACCAGCTCGGCGGCGCAGCACACCAGCGCCGCCCGACGGGCCTTCTCGCCGCCGCGCACCAGCGAGTAGGTGATGAAGCCGTACACCAGGGCCGCCACGGCGGAGAGCGAGTAGGCCAGCGGTGCCTTCCCGAAGTCCATGATCATCTGGACGACCGAACGGGAGGCCGCCGCCACCGTGAACACCCCGTAGAACCAGACGAGCACCCGGCCGGGACCGGTGCCCAGCTCGTACCGGGGCTTCTCCTCAGCTGTGGTCATCGTCAGTTTCCCCAGATGTCGTAGAGCCGGACTTCCAGCACGGCCAGGACCACCGCGCCCGCCGCGACCGTCACCGAACCCCAGCGGGTCCGCTCGGTCAGCGAGAGGAACCCGGCGGCCGGCACGGCGGCGAAGGCGCCGATCAGATAGGCGATGAAGATCGCCTTGCCCTGCTCGGGCCGCTCACCGCGGGCCAGCTGCACGATGCCGATCACCAGCTGCGCCAGCGCCAGGACCGAGACGACGGCCATCCCGATGAAGTGCCAGTCCTTCGTGGGCTGGTCCCGGTAGGCGGCATAACCGCACCAGGCGGCGAGGGCGAGCGCGGCCACAGTGACCGCGACCGTCAGGGCGACAAGCATGGAGCCGAGGGTATTACGGGGCGCCGGGCCCGCCGCGCGCGGCCCCGGCGCCCGGCCGCGATCAAGGTCGTGGCCTTGGCCACAGCTCTGGCCCGCCGCCGCCCGGCCGCCCCGGCCGTGTGCACTCCGCTCCGTACGGCGTTCCCGCAGGTGGGAGCAGGTTCGCAGACAGTGGCCGACGGCGCCGGAGTCTGTCCGGGACCGTCCGTTATACGGACAAGCGTGCTCGGGCCGTTCTCATTTCTGCTTTACTTGCCGCATGACCACGACGAGCAGCCGCACCCTTGCGACCGAGGCGATCAGCACGCCCGGTGCTCGTTGTATGTGTCGAATGCGCGCCTTCTGAGGGTCCCTGCCCGCGCCCCGAAGCGGGACCGAGAGCCGGGCCGCCCGCCTCCGCACTTCCGCGGACACGGCAGCCGGCCGGCCACGCGCACGTAAGCCTTCCGGTCACCTCCGTGACGGCCGTGCCGCGCTTCCAGACGAATGCCCCGTGCCGGCGGACACCGCGCCGCGCACTCGACAGTGACGGAAATTCTGTGATCACCACCATCGGCCTGACGAAGGTCTATGCCTCGCGCGGCCGTGAGGTCACCGCCCTTGACGGCGTCGATCTGCACGTCCGCGAGGGCGAGGTGTTCGGCGTCATCGGCCAGAGCGGCGCCGGGAAGTCCTCGCTCATCCGCTGCGTCAACCTCCTCGAACGCCCCACATCGGGCACCGTGACCGTCGACGGCACCGACCTCACCGCGCTCGCCGGCCGCGGCAGCCGCGCCGGCCGGGAGCTGCGCGCGGCCCGCAGCCGGATCGGCATGGTCTTCCAGCACTTCAACCTGCTGTCCTCACGCACCGTGCAGGACAACGTCGAACTGCCCCTGGAGATCCTCGGGACCAGCGGCAGGGACCGCGCCCGCAAGGCGCTCGAACTGCTCGACCTCGTCGGTCTCGCCGACCGCGCGAAGTCCTACCCCGCACAGCTCTCCGGCGGCCAGAAGCAGCGCGTCGGCATCGCCCGCGCCCTGGCCGGCGACCCCAAGGTGCTGCTCTCCGACGAGGCGACCTCCGCACTCGACCCCGAGACCACCCGGTCCATCCTCCAGCTGCTGCGCGACCTCAACCGGCAGCTCGGTCTCACGGTGCTGCTCATCACGCACGAGATGGACGTCGTCAAGACCGTCTGCGACTCGGCCGCGCTGATGCGCAGCGGCAGGGTCGTCGAGTCGGGAACCGTCAGCGAACTCCTGGCGACGCCCGGCTCCGAACTGGCCCGCGAACTCTTCCCGGTGGGCGGCCCGCTGCCGGGCACCGACCGTACGGTCATCGACATCACCTTCCACGGGGACAGCGCGGGCCGCCCGGTGATCTCCCAGCTCTCCCGTACCTACAACATCGACATATCGATCCTGGGCGCCGCGATGGACACCGTCGGCGGCCATCAGATCGGCCGGATGCGGATCGAACTGCCCGGCCCCTTCGAGGAGAACGTCGTGCCGATCGGATTCCTCCGCGAGCAGGGCCTCCAGATCGAGGTGGCAGGCAGCGAAGTGGCAGGCAGAGGAGTGGCAGGCGCGGAAGTGGTGGACACGGAAGTGGCAGGCACGGAAGCGGCGGACGCCGACGTGGCCGACGCCGATGTGACAGGCGCCGAGCACCCCGCACCGGTCGAGGAGGACGCCAAGTGAGCTGGTCCGAGATGCAGCCGCTGCTCTCCCAGGGCACCACCGACACCCTGTACATGGTCCTGTGGGCCACCCTGGTGACGGTCCTCGTGGGACTGCCGCTCGGGGTGCTCCTTGTCCTCACCGACAAGGGGGGACTCCTCCAGAACCGCCCGGTCAACAAGGTCGTCGGCGTGATCGTGAACATCGGGCGCTCGCTGCCCTTCATCATCCTGCTGATCGCGCTGATCCCCTTCACCACCTTCGTCGTCGGCACCTTCATCGGTCCGACCGCGATGATCGTCCCGCTCGCGATCGGCGCCGTCCCGTTCTTCGCCCGGCTCGTCGAGACGGCCGTCCGCGAGGTCGACCACGGCCTGGTCGAGGCGGTCCAGTCGATGGGCGGCAGCGTGCCGACCATCGTCCGGAAGGTGCTGCTGCCGCAGGCCCTGCCGTCCCTGGTCTCGGCGGTCACCACCACCGTCATCGTGCTCATCGGGTACTCGGCGATGGCCGGGGCGGTCGGCGGCGAGGGGCTGGGCTCCAAGGCGATCACCTACGGATACCAGCGCTTCGAGAACAGCTTCATGATCGCCACCGTGATCGTGCTGGTCGTGCTCGTCACCGTCATCCAGCTGATCGGCGACGGAATCGTCCGCCTGCTGGCACGCCGGGGGCGAACCACCGCATAGAACTCAGAACTCCCTGCCGGGGAAGTTCCTCCGCTCACAGCCCGCACTCCTTGTCCGGGCGACATCCCGCACCACTGGAAAGAGGCACTTTTCGTGCGTAACTCCCGCAAGATATCCGCATCCGCAGCCGCCGTCGCCGCTCTGGCCATCGGCCTGACCGCGTGCGGCACCTCGTCCGACCCGTCGAGCAAGCCCGAGGGCGCGAAGGCCGACACGAGCAAGCCGCTCGTCGTCGCCGCCTCACCCGTCCCGCACGCCGACATCCTCAACTACGTGAAGACCCATCTGGCGGCCAAGGCCGGACTCAAGCTCCAGGTCAAGGAGTTCACGGACTACGTCCTGCCCAACAAGGCCACCGAGACCGGCCAGGTCGACGCCAACTTCTTCCAGCACAAGCCGTACCTGGACGACTTCAACAAGAAGAACCACACCGACCTGGTCCCCGTCGTCAGCGTGCACCTGGAGCCGCTGGGCCTGTACTCCAAGAAGGACAAGTCCCTCAAGGACATCAAGTCCGGCCAGACCGTGGCCGTACCCAACGACACCACCAACGAGGGCCGCGCGCTCAAGCTGCTCGCCGACAACGGGCTGATCACCCTCAGGAGCGGAGTGGGCAGCGAGGCCACGCTCTCCGACGTCAAGGACAGCAAGGGCCTGAAGTTCAAGGAGCTGGAGGCGGCCACGCTGCCCCGCGCCCTGGACGACGTCGACGCAGCCGTCATCAACGGCAACTACGCGATCGACGCCAAGCTCAAGCCCGCCAAGGACGCCCTCGTCCTGGAGAAGGCGGCCGGCAACCCGTACGCCAACCTCCTCGTCGTCAAGAAGGGCGGCGAGAAGGACCCCCGCGTCGAGAAGCTCGCGAAGCTCCTCAACTCGCCGCAGGTCAAGAAGTACATCGACGACAAGTACCAGGGCGCGGTCGTCCCGGCGTTCGGCGCCGTCAAGCCCTGACACCCGTACGGTGACGGCCCGCGCGGGCCCCCGTACCCTCACCCGGTACGCGGGGCCCGCCGCGGCCACCCGGCCGTGCGGCGCCCGCCGCCCATGCTGCATGCTGTGGCTTTACGTCGGTCCCTGGCCATGGAGCAGCGCATGACGACCACCTTCCCGGACATCTCCATCAGCACGGACCGGCTGGTGCTGCGCCCCTTCGAGGACGCAGACGTCCCGCTGCTGGCCGACATGATGAACGACGAGGCGGTCACCGCCTGGAGCACGGCGCCCCACCCCTACCAGCGGATCGACGGCGAGCGCTGGGTACGCAGGTTCGCCCCGGGGGAGCGCACGGCCGGACGCGGGATCGTCCTCGCCGTCACGGAGTTCCTCACCCACCGGCTGGTCGGCAGCGTCCATCTGCGCGCCACCAACTGGCGCACCATGGCCACCGAAGTCCGCTATGTCACCGCCCCCTGGGCGCGCGGCGAGGGATACGCCACCGAGTCGGTGCTCGCCGTCGCGCAGTGGCTCTTCCGCGACCAGCGCTTCGAGCGCATCGAGCTGCGCACCCCGGCGGACAACACCGCCGCGCAGCAGGTCGCGCAGAAGATCGGCTGCATCAGCGAGGGCGTGCTGCGCAACGCGTGGATAGCCCGCACCCGCACCGAGAACGGCACGGACGGCGGCTGGACCGACATCCGCACCGACCTCATCGTGTGGAGCCTGCTCCCCGAGGACCTGGAAGGCGTCGCCGACCAGCTCGCCGACGCCCACGGGTACGGCGCCCACGGGTACGGCGCCGAGGGGTACGGCGCCTACAACGACTGGAACTGACCCCCTCGTCGGCCACCGGCCGCAGCGGGTAACCTCGCGGGTGCTCGCTGTTCCGCTCCACGGCCCGGTTCACCCCGCCCCTGCGGACACCCGGGCACCACCACCGCCCGGACGACGGGCAGCACGCACACACCCCCGCCGCGCGACAACACCAGGAGACTGACGACGATGGCCGACCGGGTCACGGTGATCGGCTGGGACGGCTCGCCCCTGACCGCGGCCGCCAGGTCCGCCCTCTCCGCGGCCACGCTGGTGGCCGGAGCCGCCCACCACCTCGTACTCCCCGAAGTGCCGCCGGGCGCCGAGCGGGTCCGGCTCGGCAGTGTGAGCCTCGCCGCCCGACGGATCGCCGGACACCGCGGCAGCGCCGTGGTGCTCGCCGACGGCGACCCCGGCTTCCACGGGGTCGTCCGCACCCTGCGCGCCCCGGAGTACGGCCTGGAGGTCGAGGTCGTTCCCGCCGTCTCGTCCGTCGCCGCCGCCTTCGCCCGTGCCGGGATGCCGTGGGACGACGCCGAGGTCGTCGTCGCCCACCCGCGGACCCTGCGGCGCGCGGTCAACGTCTGCCGTGCGCACCCCAAGGTCGCCGTCCTCACCTCACCGGGCGCGGGCCCCGCCGAACTGGCCCTGCTGCTCGAAGGGGTCCACCGCACCTTCGTCATCTGCGAGGAGCTGGGCACCGAGCGCGAACAGGTCACCGTCCTCACCTCCGACAAGGCCGCCGACCACAGCTGGCGCGATCCCAACGTCGTGATCGTCATCGGCGGCGCGGGCCATACCGAAGCCCCGGCGGTACGCGGCTGGGCGCTGCCGCCCGCCGAGTACGGCGAAGGGCTCAGCGAGGGCGAGGACGCCGGACTGCGCGCCGCCCAACTGGCCAGGCTGGGCCCGCGCACCGGCGACCTGGTCTGGGACATCGGCTCGGGCAGCGGGGCGCTGGCCGTCGAGGCGGCCAGATTCGGCGCCGCCGTCATCGCCGTCGACGCCGACCGCGAGAGCTGTGTCCGTACGGACGCGGCCGCGCAGCGCTTCGGAGTACAGCTCCAGGTCGTCCACGGCCAGGCACCCCACGTACTGGAGCGGCTGCCGGAGCCCGACGTGGTCCGGATCGGCGGCGGGGGAGTGGCAGTTGTCACCGGCTGCGCCGACCGCAGGCCCGGACGGATCGTCACCCACGCGTCGACCCGTGACGAGGCCGAGGCGCTGGGAGCGGCTCTGGCGGACGGCGGCTATCTGGTGGAATGCGCCCTGCTGCAATCCGTCGACCTGGACACCCGCACCTGGGCCGAGCGTGAGCGCTCGGTGGTCTTCCTGGTCTCGGGCCGCCGTCCGGAAAGTGGCCCCTGACCCTGCTCCGGGGAGGCGCGGGGTAGGCTGGCCGACTGTTGTACCGCAGCTGGGGGTTCGGCGCTTCGTTCGCCAATGTCCGGAAAAAGGAACCGTTTTGGGTCCCGTGTGGTACGGCGGCACCGGGGACGCGCGACGTGGCGCAGCCCACAGCGGACCGTGGCAGGAACCCCTGCACGGCGTCGAACGGCCGTGACCATACTGAGTGTCCGCAGGCCTTTCGTACCGCACGGCGTGCCCGCTCGTTGTCTCAGTACGGGCGACCCGGTAAAGGGCTGAAGGAGCACTATGGATGGGCGAGGGGTACGCATGACCGACACCGGCCAGGTCCCGGGCGAGGGACAGCCGGGGAACGCAGGCATGGTGGAGCAGCAGGGCCTCCCCGCCCCCGGTGCCTACACCTTCCTCGACCCCTCGGAGAACCCCACCGATGACGACGATCTGCTGCTGATGCCCGGCGCGCAGGGCGCGTGGAGCGAACCGCAGCAGCCGCAGGGACAGCAGCAGTTCCAGCCCCAGCCGCAGGCCGCCGCCCAGCTGCCCGAGCCGGGTGCGCACGAGACCGGTGGACGCGACTCGGGCTCCGTGGACGTGGGCGCCGTGCGCGCCCAGGCCGCGGCCCAGCCGGCCCCGCCGCCGCGCAGGCCGCTGCACATGGGCCCGCCCGTGCCCGACACCACGGGCGGCGTGGTGCGTTCGCTGGCCGACCGCGGCCCGAGCACAGCGCCCCCGCAGCCCGCCCCGGCCTCCGGCAACGGCCCCCGGACGCTCGGCCCCGAGTATCTGGACATCCCGCGCGACGAGGCGGAGGCCCTGCCCGGACCGCAGCTGGGGGAGATCCCGCCGCAGGCCGCCCCGTGGACGCCGCAGCCCGAGCAGGTGACGTACGATCCGGCCGCCGCCGCGCAGTCCGGGCCCGCCGTGCAGACGCCCCGGCCGCAGGAGTTCCCGGTGTCCGCTGCCGACACGGCCCAGGAGGCCCCGCCCGAGCCGGTCGCCGCCGCGGACTCGATGGGGCGGTTCGTCCCCGTCGAGGGCTCGCGTCCCTCCGCGCCGCATCTCGCGCCGACACCCGCCGCCGGCACCACGGCGCCCGGGACCGCCGACACCGAGCAGCCGGTGGCCGATGCGGCGCCGGCCGCCGGAGAGCCGGCCGCACCGGCCGATGCGCTCCCGGCCGAGTCCGCCGCACCGGCACCGGCCGCCGGGGCTCCGGCGGTGGCGGAACCGGTGGCCGACCCGGCCGCAGGCCGGACGCCCGCCCCGGTGGCGGAGCCCGTACCCGGCCCGGAGGCCGAGCAGCCCGCACCGGGACCGGCGGTGGAATCGGCGCCCGAGGCCGCGACAGCACCCGCCCCTGAGCCCGTACCGCAGGCCCGGCCGGAGCCGGTCGCCGCCGCCGCGGAAGCGGAGGCAGCCGGTACGGAAACGGAGCAGACCGGTACGGATGGTGTGCTGCCGGAGCCGGAGCCGGAGAGCGCACCGGCGCCCCTGCCCGCCGCCGAAGCCGTGCCCATAGAGGGCGGGGAGCAGCTCCCCGGTGCTCCGGCCGTGGCCACGGTGCCCGCCCCGCGTCACGGCGGAGCCGATGAGCACGCTGCACAGCCACAGCCGCAGCCGGACCCCGCAGCCCCGGCCGCCGGACCGCAGCCGCACCCTGCCCCGGAGGCATCGGGCGAGGCCGCTGAGCCCGGCGTACCGGCGGCCGGCGCGCTCCCCGCAGCCGCTGCCGGAGAGCCGGTCGTGCAGCCCGACACCGCGGTTGCCCCTGCCCCGGCGGCGGAGCCCGCCGAAGCGGCGGCGCCGGAGGAGGCCGACGTAACCGCAGCGCAGTCCGCGGCGGCAGCTGACGCCGAGACCGCGTCCGCCGCCGTGGCCGGCACGACCCCCGAAGCGGCCGAGCCGACCGCTCAGGCCCCGACCGTTCAGGCCCCGACCGCACAGGCTTCGGTGGCCCAGGCCGCCGAGCACGTACCGGCCGCCGAAGCCCAGCCGTTCCCCGCCGACGCGCAGCCCGGCGCCGAGCCCGTCCCGGAACTCCCGGCCGACGCACAGCCCGTGGCCGACCCGGCGCCCGCGCCGGACGCCGTCGCGGACGCACAGCCCGAGGCGGCGCCCGGCACCGAGCAGCCCGCAGAGCACGCCGCCGACCCGCACTCCGGAGCAGAACAGACCGGAGCAGAGCAGACGGGTACCGAGCACACGGGCCCCGAGCACACCCGCCGCACCGAGGACACCGCTCCCCAGCAGACCGGGGACACCGACCCGACCGGCACCAACAGCACCGACCGGACCGGCGCAGCACGGACCGTCACCGGACAGCCCCTCCAGGAGCACCCCGGATCCGAGCCCGCCCCTGGACAGCAGCCCGCAGAGGGCGACGAGCCCGCAGAGGGCGACGAGTCCACCGGCGCCCCCGGACCGCGGCCCGCCGAAGCCGAGCCCGCGACGGCCGCAGCCCCCGGCTACGAGGACGCCGAGCGCGAAGCCGTCCTGCGGGTCATGCGCGAACGCCGCGACATCCGCAACGGCTTCCGCAGCGACCCCATCCCGCACGAGGTGCTGCTGCGCGTACTCGAAGCCGCGCACACCGCGCCGAGCGTCGGCCACTCCCAGCCCTGGGACTTCGTCGTCATCCGCTCGGCCGAGACCCGGCGCTCCATGCACGAACTGGCACAGCGCCAGCGTGAGGCGTACGCCAAGTCGCTCCCCAAGGGCCGCGCCAAGCAGTTCAAGGAACTGAAGATCGAGGCGATCCTCGACACCCCGGTCAACATCGTCGTCACCGCCGACCCGACCCGCGGTGGCCGCCACACCCTCGGCCGGCACACCCAGCCGCAGATGGCGCCGTATTCCTCGGCCCTCGCCGTCGAGAACCTCTGGCTCGCCGCCCGCGCCGAGGGGCTCGGCGTCGGCTGGGTCAGCTTCTTCGACGAGCGCGAGATGGTCCGCGCCCTCGGCCTGCCCGAACACCTCGAAGTCGTCGCCTACCTCTGCGTGGGATACGTCGACGAGTTCCCCGAGGAGCCCGAGCTGATGCAGGCGGGCTGGTCCAAGCGCCGCCCGCTCTCCTGGGTCGTGCACGAGGAGACGTACGGCCGCCGCGCGCTGCCCGGCGAGGAACCGCACGATCTTCTCCAGGACACCATCACCAACATCCGGCCGCTGGACGCCAAGGCGCTCGGTGAGGCGTGGGACCGCCAGAAGCGGATGACCAAGCCCGCCGGAGCCCTGGGCATGCTGGAGATCATCTCCGCACAGCTCAGCGGGCTCTCCCGGATGTGCCCGCCGCCGGTCCCCGAGCCCGCGGCCGTCGCGATCTTCGCCGGGGACCACGGGGTGTACGCGCAGGGCGTCACCGCGTGGCCGCAGGAAGTGACCTGCCAGATGGTGGCCAACTTCCTCGGCGGCGGCGCGGTCTGCAACGCCTTCGCCAACCAGGTGGGCGCCGAGGTCTGCGTCGTGGACGTCGGCGTCGCCGGTGAACTCCCGGCCACCCCGGGCCTGCTGCCGCGCAAGGTACGCGCCGGGACCGGCGACTTCACCACGGGCGCCGCGCTCACCCGCGAGGAAGTGCTCTCCGCCATCGAGGTCGGCATCGAGACGGCCCGCGATCTGGTGGCAGCGGGCAACAAGGTGCTGCTCACCGGCGAGATGGGCATCGCCAACACCACGGTCTCCGCCGCACTGATCTGTGTCTACACCGGCCAGGACCCCAGCGAGGTCACCGGCCGCGGCACCGGCATCAACGACGAGATGCACGCCCGCAAGGTCGACGTCGTCCGGCGCGGACTGGAACTCCACCAGCCCGACCCGGCCGACCCGGTCGGCGTCCTCGCGGCGGTCGGCGGCCTCGAACACGCCGCGCTGGCCGGCTTCCTGCTCGGCGGGGCCTCGCTGCGCACGCCGGTGATCCTGGACGGAGTGAGCGCCGGAGCAGCCGCTCTGGTCGCCCGCGCCATCGCACCCGAGGCCCTGGCCGCCTGTATCGCGGGCCACCGCAGCGCGGAGCCCGGCCATGTCGCCGCCCTCAACAAGCTGGGCCTGCGCCCGCTGGTCGACCTGGACCTCCGCCTCGGCGAGGGCACGGGCGCGCTGCTCGCGCTGCCCGTCGTCCAGAGCGCGGCCCGTGCCATGCACGAGGTGGCCACCTTCGACTCCGCGGGTGTCACCGAGAAGTAGCCGCGGCGTACGCGGGAGAGGGGGCAGGGGCGCTGGTCACCGGCCCACCCAGACCGCGCGGGCGCGCCCCACCCCCCAGCTAACAGACGCGGACACCCCC